>DASYDZ010000066.1:0-18485 GCA_036499305.1 Candidatus Didemnitutus sp. | reverse complement strand
GCGGGCGGCCCGATCGCGCGTTCCCTCGCGCCCGAGGCCGCGAAGCGCGGCTGCCTCGTCCTCGACAAGAGCTCGGCCTTCCGGATGAAGCCGGAGGTACCGCTCGTGATGCCGGAGATCAACCTCGAGGCCGCCCGCGCGCACAAGGGCATCATCGCGAGCCCGAATTGTTCGACCGCGGTTGCGTTGATGGGCCTGTATCCGTTGCACCGGCAGTTCGGCGTCCGGCGCGTTTTCTTTTCGACCTACCAGTCGGTTTCCGGGACCGGGGCGGAGGCCGTCCGCGAGCTCGAGCAGCAGCTTCAGGCCTACGCCGGGCAGCGGCCCATCACGCACTCGGTTTATCCGCACCAGATCGCACTGAACGTGATTCCGCAGGTCGACACGTTCGGGTCCGACGGCTACACCGGCGAGGAGACGAAGATGCGCGAGGAGAGCCGCAAGGTGCTCGGATTGCCGACGCTGAAGGTTTCCGCCACGTGCGTCCGGGTGCCGGTGATGCGCGCCCATTCGGTGGCCGTGAACGCCGAGTTCGAGCGCCCGGTTGATCTCGCGGCGGCCCGGGCGGCCCTCGCGGCATTTCCCGGCGCCACCGTCGTCGACGATCCGGCCCAGAATCGCTATCCGACGCCGCTTGATTTTTCGCGCCAGGCGAAGTGTGGCGTCGGCCGGCTGCGAATTGATACCGCCCTCGAGAACGGCCTGAGTTTCTGGGTGACCGGCGACAATCTTTGGAAGGGCGCGGCGCTGAATTCGATCCAGATTGCCGAGGCGATGATCCGCGAGGGCATTCCGTTGCGCCCGGCGGAGCCCGTCGCGGTCTGAGCCGCCAGCGGGAGAATTCGCCTCGTCGGCCTTCGCCAAAAGCCTTGCCGGAGTCGTCCTGCTTCAGTCTGCTCCGGCCGATCCGGACGGTTAGCTCAGTTGGTTAGAGCATCTCGTTTACACCGAGAGGGTCGGGGGTTCGAGTCCCTCACCGTCCACCAGCCTTCGCTCTTCGAGCTACGGCTTGGCCAGCCAGCCGCCTGCCACTCCAAATTAGGAAAACTTTTTCGCAGCGCTTGGCGAAGGCTGCCGCGCCGGAGCCCATCGGGCGGAGGCGGGCGACATGTTCCGGCGGTAAATTTTCAGATCGCAGCCGCTTGATCCCGGGAACCGAATCCGTCCATGGACAGATTTTCATATGTATATATTCTGGAATCGGGCATGCATCCCGGAGCTTTTTATGTGGGAATGGCAACGGACTTGAAGCGCCGCCTGGCCAGACACAACGCGGGGGCTGTTCCGCCCACGTCAAAATATCGGCCCTGGCGAATCAAGACCGCCATCGCATTCCGAAATCGGCTGCGTGCGGCGGCCTTCGAGCGTTATCTTAAAAACGGTTCTGGTCGCGCTTTTGTGAAGAAGCACCTGTAGCCTTCGCTCTTCGAGCTACGGCTTGGGCAGCCGGCTGCTTGCCGCTCCGAATCAAGAACCGCAGACTTAAACGGGAGCCGCAAAGATCGCAGGGAAAAACCTGTCCTTTTTACAGGAGAAAACGGAGCAGACAGCGGAAATCCGAGTTAACTCCGTTTCCTGCAAGAATCATTTTGTCCTTCCGCGACCTCTGCGATCTTGTAAGGAAAATCACTCTTCTCATGCCTTCCCGGCCTTTCGTCCTCTATGCCTATTCCGGCTGCTCCACCTGTCGCGATGCCACCAAGTGGCTCAGGGCTCACAAAATAGACTTTGGCGAAAAGCCGATCTACGAGACTCCGCCGACCGTGCCGGAGCTGCGTCAGATGATGGCGTTCGAGAACGGAAATCTGCGCCGGTTGTTCAACACGTCGGGAATGGTTTATCGGGAACTCGGCTTGGCGGAAAAATTGCCGAAGATGTCCGAAGCCGAGTCGCTCGCCTTGCTCGCCGGCAATGGCCGGTTGGTGAAACGGCCGTTCCTGCTCGGCGGGAGTGTTGGCTTGGTGGGATTTGATCCGGCCGAATGGGGCAGGGTTTTGTCTGGGGCCGGAAACGTGGGGAGCGACCGCCAGTGACGCCTGTAGCCGGAGGCGTTGAGACCCCGGTGCGGCGAGATCTGAGACGTTTGGGCGATCGCGAGGTGGGCGTCGCTCGCCGCAGCGACGCTGCGGATCGCCGTGAGGGACAACGGCGACCACCCATTTCGCGCTGCTTCGTGTTTTTCGCGGATCAGGAGGGGTCTCCAGCCGTTTGAAGATTTGTTTTCCCTCGGGGCGGTTAGTGGTTTCAGTCGTCTTCCCGCATGAAGATCATTCTCGCCACCCGCAAGAGCCCGCTGGCCCTGGTCCAGACCGGATTCGTCGCCGCGCGCCTGCAGGCCATGATTCCGGGAGCAACGTGCGAGGTGCTCAAGGTTGTCACGACCGGTGATCGGCAGGCGGAATGGTCCCTTGCCAAGCAGGGTGGCAAGGGTTTGTTCACCGCCGAGCTCGAGCAGGCGCTGCTAAGCGGGGAGGCGCAGGTCGCCGTGCACAGTTGCAAGGATCTGCCTGGCGAGAATACGCCGGGGCTCGTCGTCGCCGGGTATTTGCCGCGCGAGGATGCGCGCGATGTTCTCGTGCTGCGGGAGGGCGTGTCCCGGCCGGGAGCCATCGCCACCGGCAGCCCGCGGCGCCAGGCGCAACTGGCCGCCCTTTTCCCCGAGGCAACCTTCGCCGAGATCCGCGGCAACGTCGACACGCGCCTCCGGAAACTGGCCGCCGGCGCCGCCGACGCCTCGGTCCTGGCCGCGGCGGGACTGAAGCGGCTGGGAATCGCCGCGTGGCCCGGGCTCGTTTTTCGTCCGCTGGCCGTGGAGGAATGCGTGCCCGCGGTGGGGCAGGGCGCGATCGCGGTCCAATGCCGGGTCGCCGATGCGCCGATGCTCGCGCCCGCGCTCGATGCGACCACGGCGCGCCGGGTTGGCATCGAACGCGCGTTGCAGTCCGCCATCGGCGCCGGATGCAAGATCGCGTTCGGCGCGCATGTGACGGATGACACCATTCATTTTTTCCATGCCCGGACCGGCCGGCGGATCCTGCCCCTGCAGCCGGGGGATTTCGATCGCCCCGATGATACCGCGGCGCGCATCCTGCGTGAGCTTTCCTTCCATGGCTGACCGCCCGTCCTCCCTCCCGCTCTCCGGTCGCCGGGTCGTCCTGACGCGACCGTACGAGCCGTTGTCTTCATGGCGGGGCCGCCTCGAACAGCTCGGCGCGACCGTGATCGAGCTGCCATTGATCCGGGTGACAAAGGAAGTCGACAAGCACACGCTGGCGGAGGTCTTTGCCGAACTCGGCCGCTACGAGTGGCTGGTTTTCACCAGCGCGAATGGCGCCCGATTCTTCTTTGACGATTTCCACAAGGCCTTCGACGACATCCGGACGCTGGGCCTCGTGCGCATCGCCGCCGTCGGGGCGGCGACCGCCGAGGTCGTCCGCGCGCAGCACCTTCGCGTCGAACTGCAGCCGGAAAAGGCCAATGCCGCCGACCTGGCGCAGATGATGATCGAGCGCGAATCGCTCGACAGCGCCAAGGTGCTCGTGGTGACCGGCAACCTCAATCGCGACACGCTGGTGGACAAACTGAGCGAGGCGCGGGCGATCGTCGACCGGCTTCCCATGTATCGCACGGAAGGCAACGACGTCGTGGCGGATCCCGTGGCGGGCGATTTCCGGCAGCGGGGCGCCGATGCGATCCTGTTTGCCAGTCCATCTGCCGCCCAATCGTTCTTCGAGCAGGCCGCGATGCTGAAGCTCGCTCCCAAGGCGACGCGACCGCTCGCCGGCAGCATCGGCCCGACGACGACGGGCGCCATGAAGCAGCTCGGATTGCCGGTCGACTTCGAGGCGCCGGACGCGAGTTTCGAATCCCTGGTCGGCGAGCTGATCAAGAAGCTTTGAGCGCGCCATGAAAGTACCCTTCCTCGACCTGAAACTCCAGCATGCGCCGCTGCGCGCCGAAGTGTTGGCCGCCCTCGCGGACACGTACGACCACACCCGGTTTTGCCTGGGCAAGGATGTCGAGGAGTTCGAACGCAGTTTCGCGGCGGCTCTCGGGTACCCGCGGGTATTGGGGATGAACAGCGGAACCTCGCCATTGCACGTGGCTTCGATCTGCGGTGGTTTCAAGACGGGGGACGAGGTCATCACGACGCCGTTCACCTTTGCGTCGAGCTGCTGGGGCATCAGCTATGCGGGCGCCCGGCCGGTTTTTGCCGACATCGATCCGGACGACTGGTGCCTTGACCCCGCGGCCATCGAGCGCGCGATCACGCCGCGCACCGAGGGCATCGTGGTGGTGCACATATTCGGCCAGGCCGCGCGGATGGACGAGATCATGGCGCTCGCCCGCCGGCACCATTTGTTCGTGGTCGAGGACTGCGCGCAGGCGGTGGGCGCCACCCATCTTGGGACGCCGGTCGGCCTGCTGGGCGATTGCGGCACCTTTAGTTTTTATCCGACGAAGAACCTCGGCGCCTGTGGCGAAGGCGGCGCTTTCGTGTCCCGCCATTCCGCACTGATGGAACACGCGCAACTGCTCCGCGTGCACGGTTCGCCCCGGCGCTATCTGCACACCGAGATCGGCTTCAATTTCCGGATGGATGGTTTTCAGGGCGCGGTGCTCAGCGTCAAGCTCAAGCGCCTCGCGGCGTGGACCGCGCGGCGTCGGGCGATCGCGGCCCGCTATCGGGCCGGAATCATGCTTCCCCAGGTTCAGTTGCCCGCCATGCCGGTGCGCGGCGAATCCGTCTGGCACCAGTTCACGATTCTCCACCCTCGCCGCGATGCATTGCGGGCGCATCTGGAGAAAGCAGGCGTCGGCACCGAGATAATTTATCCCGGCCCGATGCATCTGCAGCCCTGTTATGCGGAGCTCGGCGGCAAATCCGGCAGCCTGCCTGTGGCCGAGCGCACGAGCGCGAGCTGTGTGAGCCTGCCGATTTTTCCCGAACTCACCGACGAACAGGTGGAACACGTGATCGTGTCCGTGAATTCATTTGCGGAAGGATGACGGCGAATGATCACCGGCGGCTTCAGTGGCTCTCTCTGTCGGGGCGGCTTTGTGCCGCGATGGCATTACCCGTTCGTCGGCGAATCGCGGCGTAAAGCCGCTCCGACAAAAGAAGCGCGAAATGATCGGTGACATCACAGTCAAAGTCTGCGGGGTGACCCGCCGCGAGGACGCCGAGGCGGCGGCGGGGATCGGCGCCGACTATCTCGGATTCAATTTTTACGAGAAGTCCCCCCGCCATCTCACGCTCGATCGGTACCAGGAGTTCGCCGCCGATCTGCCCGCACTCAAGAAGGTGGCCGTCGTGGTCGAACCCGACGCGATAGCGCTCAATCGGCTGGCCGGACTTGATATGGATTTTCTCCAGGTCCATTTCCGACCCGAAACCAACGTCGCACAGTCGATCGCCGGCCTGGCTTCATGGGGTCCGCGCCGGTTGTGGTTCGCCCCTCGGCTCGCGCCCGGAGCGCAGTTGCAGGCCGACTGGCTGCAATGGTCGGCGGCAATCCTGCTCGACACGTACGATCCGGAGAAATTCGGCGGCACCGGCCGGACGGGCGATTGGAACCATTTTCGGACCTATCACGAGCAGCATCCGAATCGCACCTGGATCCTGTCCGGCGGGATCGGGCCGGCCAATGTGCGGGCGGCGCTCGCGGCGACCGGCGCCGATTTCATCGACGTGAACAGCGGAGTCGAATCGTCGCCGGGGCTCAAGGATCCGGTGCGCTTGCGGGCCCTCGCTGACGCGATGATCCGTTGACGCGAGGTGGTTTGGGATCAGATATGTTTTTCCGATGAAACGGAATTGGACGGCCGCCTGGTCGCTGTTCGTGCTGTCGCCTTTGATTGCGGAGTACTTGTTGGGCAGTCTGCCGATGCAGCTCATCACGATTCTGCCGCTGATGGCGATGCTGTACGGATCGGGCGCCATCCTGGTGCGCGAATGCGTCCGGCGGGCGAATCTCGGATGGCCCGCGTTGCTGCTCCTGGCCGCCGCCTACGGCCTGACCGAGGAGGGTCTCGTGACGCAGTCCCTCTTCAATCCGAACTATCTGCACCTTCGGCTGCTCGACTACGGCTGGATGCCGGCTCTCGGCACCAGCCTGGTTTGGCTGATCTACGTCGTCGGCATTCACGTTTTCTGGAGCATCAGCGTTCCGATCGCCTTCACGGAGGCACTCTTCCCGGAAGCACGGGACCGCGCGTGGCTGCCCGGCTGGGGCCTGGCGATCTTCGCGCTCCTGCTGGTTCTCGGGGCCGGCGCGACCGGCCGTTTTACCTACAAGCAACTTCCATTCATGGCCTCGCCGGCCCAACTGGGCGGCACGATCGCCGCCATTGTGGTTCTGGTTGGCGCGGCTCGTTTTTTCCCCCGCCGGCCGACGGGACCGAAGCCGGTCCCCCCCGCGGGGACAATCTTTGGCGCCGCGCTCGTGGCGGGTTCGGCCTTCATGGCGGTGCGTTTTCTGGCCGAGGGGGCGCTGCATCTGGCCTGGCCGGCGGCATTCGCCGGCTATGTCGCCGTGATGGCGGCGTTTCTGGCTTTCGTCCTGGGCTTCTGCCGGAACCGGCGCTGGACCGCGGCGCAACGGTTCGCCCTGGCGTCGGGCGGGGTGGCAGCCTATGGCTGGGCGGGGTTCGCCATCGACATCTCGCTGCATGGCACCGCGTCATTGCCCGCCCACGTCGGGCTGGTCGTGGTCTTCGCGGCCCTGACGCTGCTTGCCGGCCGCCGTTCGGCCCGTGCGACGGGCTAAGCGGTCTTCAGCGGCCCGGGAACCCGCCCCGGCCGCGCATGGCCTCCATCTGGCGCATCATCTTCTTCTGATTGCCGCCCTTCATCATCTTCATCAGTTTCTGCATCTGTTCGAACTGCTTGATGAGCTGGTTGACCTCGAGAACCTTGACGCCTGCTCCATTGGCGATCCGCAGGCGCCGGCTGCCGTTGAGCAGCGCCGGTTTCCGCCGCTCCTGGATCGTCATCGACTGGATGATGGCTTCGGTGCGCTTCATCTGACGCTCGGCGTCGTCGCCGAGGTCGACTCCGCTCATGCCCGGCATCATGCCGAGAATCGACTGCATCGACCCCATCTTCTTCACCTGTTGCATCTGCGCGAGGAAGTCCTCCAGGTTGAAGTCCGCCTTGCGCATCTTTTCCGCCATGCGCTCGGCTTCCTTCTCGTCGATCGCCTCCTGCGCCTTTTCCACCAGCGACACGACGTCGCCCATGCCGAGGATGCGTGAGGCCAGGCGGTCGGGGTGAAACACCTCGAAGTCCGCGGTCTTTTCGCCCGTGCCGGTGAATTTGATCGGAACGCCCGTGACCGCCTTGATCGAAAGTGCGGCGCCGCCGCGCGCATCGCCGTCGAGTTTCGTGAGGACAAGCCCGGTCAGACGGAAGGCATCGTGGAAGGTCTTGGCGACATTGACCGCCTCCTGGCCCAGCGCGCCATCGGCCACGAGGAGGATCTCGTCCGGCGAGATCGCCGCGCTCAAACGCTTCACCTCTTCAACCAGCTCCTGATCGATCTGCAGCCGGCCGGCGGTGTCGACGATGATGACGTCGGCATTCGCGGCGGCCGCGGCCTCGAGGCCCTTGACGGCGATCGCCGTCACGTCGCGCGACTGGCGGTCGCAATAAAATCCCAGCTCCTCCTGGCGCGCCAGGATCTCCAACTGGTCGATGGCGGCGGGACGGTAAATGTCGTCCGCGATCACGAACGGCCGGCTGCCTTTTTTCTTGAGCAGGCGGCCCAGCTTGGCGGTCGACGTCGTCTTGCCGGAACCGTGCAGGCCCACCATCAGGATCTTGAGCGGGCGCTGGGAGGAGAGGTCGCTCGCTCCCTCGCCGAGCAGGCGGACCAGTTCGTCGTGGATGATCTTCACGACCTGCTGGCCCGGGGTGACGCTCTTCAGGACCTGCTGGCCGACGCACTGCTGTTGCACGCGCTCGATAAAATCCCGGACGACCTTGAAGTGGACATCGGCGGACAACAACGCCGCGCGCACCTCCTTGAGGGCATCGCCCATGTTGTCCTCCGACAGCGCGCCGACGCCGCGCAGATTGCGCAGCGCCTGGGAGAGCTTGTCGGTCAGGCTTTCGAACATCGGAAGGTCGAAGGGAAACCAGGAATCGGTTGGAATAAAGACTAAAGACGGGGACGAACGGAAGTGACGACGGACTTCCGGCGAAGAGCGGAACGGGAGGGACGCAGGAACAGAGGATGACGGACGAAGGGCGAACGTGCGGAATGACCGGAGCTGCGCCGATCGTTCCCGGCCGGCACTGTCTGTCATCGTTGTCGATTTGTGTGGATAAATGGTCGGCCGCTCTGCCAACTTGGAAGCCCTCATGAACCCTGTTCTCAAGCTCTTGCTCGATGGCGGGCAGCTCACGACCGCGCAGATGTCGCAGGTCGCGGGCATCCCGGAGTCCGAGGTCAATCAGCACCTGGAACAGTTGAAGAAGGAAAAAATCTTCCTCGGCTGGCGTCCGGTGCTCGACTTGTCGCGCGAAGCCGCCGCCGCCACGGTGAGGGCGGTGATCGAGGTGCGCATCACACCCGAGCGGGGCGGGGGATTCAATCGCCTGGCGGAGCGCATCAGCCGGTTCGATGAGGTCGAGTCGTGCTTTCTCATGTCGGGCGGCTACGACCTGCTTCTGTTCGTGCGCGGCACGACGCTGCAGCGCGTGGCGGCGTTCGTCTCGGAGAAGCTGTCGACGATCGAGGGAGTGCTGTCGACCTCCACGCATTTCCAGCTCCGCTGCTACAAGGACCAGGGGTTCCTCCTGGACCAGGGCGAGCCGGGCAGCGCGCGACTGAACGTCGCGCCCTAACCGGAGGCCATCATGAGCACCGACCCCGGAAAATGGGTGGCCGGCCACGTGGCGGCACTACCCAGAAGCGGCATCCGCGACTTCTTCGAGCTCGTGGCGAAGATGAAGGGCCAGGACGTGATTTCGCTGGGTGTGGGCGAGCCCGACTTCGTCACCCCCTGGCATATCCGCGAGGCCGCGATCTTCGCGCTGGAGAAGGGCAAGACGTACTACACGTCGAACCTCGGGCTGATCGAGTTGCGGCGCGCGATCGCGCGTTACGTCGGGGACCATTTCAACATCGCCTACCGGCCGGACGACCAGATCCTGGTGACCGTCGGCGTTTCGGAGGCGCTCGATCTGGCGTTTCGCGCCTTCTGCAATCCGGGCGACAAGGTGATGTATCACCAGCCCTGTTACGTGTCGTACCACCCGAGCGTCTCGCTGGTCCACGGCCAGGCGATCGCGGTGCCGACCTACGCGCGCGACAACTTCGCGCTGACCGCCGCCGCGCTCCGCGAAGCGTGGCGGCCGGGCGCGAAGATTCTCATGCTGAACCTGCCGTGCAATCCCACGGGCGGCACCTGCACGGCGGAACAGTTGGCGGAGATCGCGGCGTTTTGCCGCGAAAAGGACCTGCTGGTCCTCAGCGACGAGATCTATTCGGAGCTGACGTTCGACGGCACGCACACGAGCATCGCGAGTCTGCCGGGCATGGCGGAGCGCACGATCTTCCTGCACGGTTTCTCGAAGGCGTTTGCGATGACCGGCTGGCGCATCGGCTACGCGTGCGGACCGGCGGTGCTGATCGACGCGATGATGAAGGTGCACCAATATTCAATGATGTGCGCCTCGATCATGTCGCAGGAGGCCGCCATCGAGGCGCTGAACAACGGCTGGGACGCCGTGCTGCAGATGCGCGAGCAGTATCACCGCCGCCGCGACCTGGTCGTTCGCCGATTCAACGAAATCGGGCTGAAATGCCACTCTCCGCGCGGCTCCTTCTACGCTTTTCCCGACATCACTTCGACCGGCCTGGACGAAAAGCAATTCGCCGTGGGACTACTTGAGAAGGAGAAGGTGGCGGTCGTGCCCGGAGCGGCCTTTGGCGAGAACGGACGCGGACACGTACGCGCCTGCTTCGCCACCGGCTACGAGCAGCTCATCGAGGCCTGCGATCGCATCGGGCGTTTTGTGGCCGGCAGGAAGTGACCTGCGACAAGTGACGGGTGCCGACCGCGGAAAGGGACGGCGGACGGCGGACCGAATGAGGACGATGGACTAAGGACCAAGGACCAGGGACGACGGGCGGACTAGGACTATGGACTATGGACCAAGGACTAGGGACGACGGACTACGGACGGAATAAGGACTATGGACTATTGACCACGGACCACAGGAATTCTGTAGGGTCGCCGCTCGCGGCGACCGTGCGTCGCTTTCAATTGCAATAGGCTGACTCCCCGGAGCTTGCTCCCGCTTGGATTGTTGCAAGGGCCGCTTTATGCCGTGATCGAACGGGAAATTGCGGGGTAATCCCGTTCCTATCGTTAAAGAGGGACTGGGTTGCTCCAGCTCGCGCCGGGTGGCGGTCGGGTGTTCAGCGTCCGTCAGGTGAGTCCACCGCCAATTTCCTCCTCGCTACCCGCTAACCGCTTCTCACTACTCACTCTCGACTCAGCACTCGTCATTTCGCACCACCACTTTCCCTTGTCCCGCACTGTCGCCATCGTCGGTCGTCCAAATGTAGGTAAAAGCCGCCTATTCAACAGGTTGTCTGGCCGCCGTATTTCAATCGTTCACGACCAGCCCGGGGTGACACGCGACATCATTTCCGCTGAGGTGGAGGAGGGCCGGTTTCTCCTGCTCGACACCGGGGGCCTGGGGCTCCAGGACGCGAGAACATCCGCCGCGATCGCGCGCGCGTCCGAAGTGCAGGCGCATCTCGCGATGGATACCGCGGATGTCATCCTGTTCGTGATCGATGCCAGGGAGGGCCTCACCTCGCTCGACGAGCGGGTCGCCACCCTCCTGCGCAAGCGCAAGAAGGCCGTGATTCTGGTTGCGAACAAAGCCGACCAGGGCGCGGAGAAAGTCGCCGGGGCCGAGGAGTTTTTTCGCCTGGGATTCGGTGAGGCGACTTTCATTTCCTCCGAGCACGGCAACGGCGAGGCCGATCTGCGGAACGCCATTCTCGAACGGCTCGGTCCCGAGCCCGAAAAAACGGAGGAGGACCGGAAGCGACTGACGATCTGCTTCGTCGGCCGGCCAAATGTCGGCAAGTCATCGCTCAGCAACCGTCTGCTGAAAAGCGACCGGTTGATCGTGAACGAGACTCCCGGCACGACCCGGGACTCGGTGGAGATCGATTTCGACTTCCGCTCCCGGGACAAACGCGTCTGGCCTTTCCGCCTGATCGACACGGCCGGCATCCGCCCGTCGGCGAAGCTCGGCTCGTCGGTCGAATATTTTTCCCGCGTCCGGTCGCTTGACGCAATCCGGCAGGCCGACGTCGTTTTCATGGTGCTGGACGCGATGGACGGCGTCACGCAGCAGGACAAGGCCATCGCGGGCGAGATCGTCTCGGCGTCGCGGCCGATCGTGGTCGTGGTGAACAAGTGGGACCTCGTGCATGCGGCGATCCGCAGCGGCGGGCTGCCAAAGTTCGAGGGGGAGCGCGATTTCCGGGAGAAATTCGAGGATGCGCTGGCGGACCGGCTGTTCTTCACGCCAGGTGCGCCGGTGATCTTCGTCTCGGCGCTCACGGGCCATGAGATCGAGCGCATGCTCCGCTCGGCACGCGGATTGAACGAGCGCCTCGATCGCAAGATCCCGACCGCGAAACTGAACCAGGCCATCATCCGCCTGGCCGACCGGATGCCGCCGCCTTCAATCGGGGGCCAGCGATTCCGCGTTTACTATGCCACCCAGACCGGAAACCGCCCGTTTCGCATCAAGGTATTTTGCAACCGCGAGGAGAAGCTGACCGAACAGTATCGCCGCTATCTCGAATCGGGATTGGTGAAGGAGTTCAAGCTCGACGGTTGTCCGATCCACTTTGACCTGATCGGCAAGAAAAAACGCGAAGCGGCCCAGCGCATCGCCGCGAAGCAGGGCCGCCTGCGCGGGGCCCCGGCCGGGGACCTCGAGGAGATCGATCCCAGCGTTTTCGACGACTGAGCGAGGTTTCGCTCCAAGCCATCATGCTGAGGATCGTGTTCATGGGTTCGGACGCCATCGCCGTTCCGATGCTCGACGCCCTCGCGGCGGATCCTCGCGCGACGCTGGCGGGGGTCTTCACGCAACCCGACCGCCCGGCGGGCCGGGGACAGAAAACAGTGTTCGGTCCCATCCGGAAATGGGCCGAGGATCGAAAGGTGCCGGTCTTTCAGCCCGACCGTCTTGGGGTCGCGGAGCTCGCCCAATTGCGTTCGCTGAATCCGGACCTCGCGCTGGTCATGGCTTACGGGCACATCCTGCGACCGGACTTCATCGGTGCTCCGCGCCTTGGCACCGTGAACCTTCACGCCTCACTCCTGCCGAAACTGCGTGGCGCGTCGCCGATCCAGACAGCAATCGCGACCGGTGAACCCACCACCGGCGTGGCGCTCATGCGCATCGTGCCCGAACTCGATGCCGGACCCGTGGCGGCGATCGGGACCGTTCCGATCGGACTCCTCGACACGGCGATCGAGGTCGAAGCGCGCCTGGCGGTGGCCTGCGCGCCATTGGTTGTCGGCCATTTGACAGCGCTTGGGTCGGGAGAATTGAAATTCGCCGAGCAGGACCGGGCCCGGGCGACGTTTTGCCGGCGACTGGAGAAGGCGGATGGGCAGCTCGATTTTTCCGTTCCGGCCGCGACGCTTGCGGCCCGGATCAACGGCCTGTATCCCTGGCCCGGATGTGTGATCCCGCTGGCCGGCCAGTCCGTGAAACTTGGCTTGGCAGACGTGGCTCCGGATCGTTCGGATGCGCCAGCGGCCCCGGGAGCGGTTTTCGGCGTCGATGCGGAGGGACTTCTGGTCGCAACGGGTCGCGGCGTCCTGCGACTGCGCCGGCTGCAGCGTCCGGGCGGACGCATGCTGTCGGCAGCCGACTTCCTCCGGGGGTTTCCCATTGCCGACGGCACGATCGTCGGCTCGGCGCCGATGGCCCCGCTGGTCGCAACGGAACCATTCCCGCGCCGTCGACCGTGAGTTCCGGGCTTTCGCTTGTTTTTGCCCGCGATATTCCCAAGCTAACCGCATGAGAAACTTCCTCGTCGCGGGAGGCCTAGCGCTTCTCCTGTCGGCTGGCACCGCGTCCGCGCAGCCGCGCGCGACCGGAACCGATCCGATGCTCGAGCTGGCGAATCTCCGGCAGGATGTGGATCTGCTGCGGCAGCGGATGGGGGAGCTTTCACTGAACCTGGAGCAAATGCAGCGCGACAACGCCGCCCTGCAGGCCAGGGCGAACGAGAGCCACGTCACGCTCGAACAGTTGAACCGCGCGGTCGCCGACCTCAATCGCACGATCCAGACCGCGCTGGCGGAGCAGAAGCGCGACGTGCTCGTGCAGGTGGGCAGCCAGATCGAAAAGCTGGCGAAGCAGACGCAGGCGGCGATCGATGCGGTGGCCCGCAACGAGGCCGCCCGGCCCGCCATCCAGACGAGTTTTTCCGAAAATTACCCGAAGGAAGGCATCAGCTACACGGTGCAACCGGGTGAGTCGCTCGCCGTGATCGCGAAGAAGACCAATTCGCGGGTGCAGGACATCATCAACGCGAACAAAATTTCCGATCCCTCGCGCATCCGCGCGGGTCAAACGCTGTTCATTCCCCAGGGAAAATAATCATGGCCACGCAAAAATCACGATTGGGCCGCGGGCTCGGAGCCCTGATCGCCAGTGGCACGGCCACTCCGAAACCGGCCGCCCCGGCTCCGGCGGCCGCGCCGGCCGCGACCGAGGGAATGCCGGGTTACCGCGAGATCGGCGTTCACCAGATCGAGCCGAGCCCGTACCAGCCGCGCAAGGAATTCGGACCCGAGGCGCTGACCGAGCTGGTGGAAAGCATCCGGGCGGAAGGCCTGCTGCAGCCGATCGTGGTGCGGGCGGCCGGGGACAAGTTTCAACTGATCGCGGGTGAGCGGCGCTGGCGCGCCTTCCAGCAGCTCAAGATCAAGACCATCCCGGCGCGGGTGATGACGTCCACCGACGCTTCGTCGGCGTCGCTCGCGCTGATCGAAAACCTGCAGCGGGCGGACCTGAACCCCGTGGAGGAGGCGCACGGCTATGCCAGCCTCATCCGCGATTTCGACCTGACCCAGGAGGCAGCCGCGCAGCGGGTCGGCAAGGGCCGCGCCACGGTCGCAAATTCGCTCCGCCTGCTCGGCCTCGAGGCGGAGATCCAGGGTTATCTCGGCAAGGCGCTCCTGAGCACGGGGCACGGCAAGGTATTGCTGGGCGTCGAGAACTCCGCGGAGCGGGTGTTGCTGGCGCGGCGCTGCGTCGAGGCGGGCTTGAGCGTGCGTGCGCTGGAGGAGCTGCTCGGCCCGCGCCGGGCCGGTCCGGGCAAGAAGCGGCGGGCGCCGATCGCGGAAAACACCGCGTTGACGGACGTCGAGCGGAAACTGACCTCCCATCTCGGCGCCCGGACAACGCTGCGCCATTCGCCCAAACGCGGCCGGATCATCATCGAGTACCAGGGCAACGAGGATCTGCAGCGGGTGCTGGAAAAGATCGGCGTGACACTCTGACCGAGGGGAGGCGAGCCATGGAGGCATCCGACGAAGTGGTACGCGAGACCATCGCCGACGCCCAGGCGATGGGCGCGAAGATCCTGAAGCTGCGCCTGCCGTTCGTCGCGGAGCTGAAACACTACTCCACGGCGAAGTTCCGCCACGACCTTTTGGCGGCGGCCACGCTCACGCTCGTATCGATTCCGCAGGCCATTGGCTTTGCGCTGATCATGGACCTGCCCTCCCAGGTGGTGATCGTGTCGGTCATCATCGGCGGATTTGTCGGGGCGCTGTTCTTCAGCTCCCACCACCACGTTTTTGGTCCGACGAGCTCGATCAGCATCATCACGGCGGCGACCATTGCCGCGCACGCCGGCCCGATGGGTGTGCCCCCGCTGCGCCTGGCCGTGCTGCTGGCGTTCCTGATCGGGGTGATTCAGGTGGCGGCGGGTTTGGTCAACTTTGGCGAGCTGACCAAATTCATCTCCCGATCGGTGATCGTGGCCTACAGCGCGGGCATCGGGCTGATTCTCATCGCCAGCCAACTGCACAATTTTCTCGGATTTCGGGTGGAGGGCGGAGGGTCCTTCGGCCTGAACATCTGGGAGGGGCTGTTCCGCCTCATGGACGGACTGGTCTCCCTCGAGGCGATCACCGCGGGATTGATGACGCTCGGCATTTTCTGGGTGATTCGCCGGGTCCGGCCGGCCTGGCCCGAGTCCCTGATCGGCCTGGCGGTGATGGGTGGCCTCGCGCGGATCATGGTGCATTTCGACGCTCCGCTCCGCCACGTGTTTCCCCACCTGCAGCATCTGCTGCTCGTGCGGGACCAGGGGGCGGTGCGCGCGATTCTGCCGGCCTTTGCGGGCCTGCATTGGAACGGCATGGAGTTCGACACCGTGAAGGAGATCTTCACGACCGCCGTGGCCATCTCGATCCTCGGCATGCTGGAGGCGGCGGCGATCACCAAGGGCCTGGCGGCCCGCAGCGGCCAGAAAATCGAGCCGAACCAGGAACTCGTGGGCATGGGCGCGGCGAACATCGCGTGCAGCCTGTTCGGCGCGGTGCCCGGTTCGTCGTCGTTCGCGCGCTCCGCCGTCAATTTCCAGAGCGGCGCGGCCTCGCAGCTTTCGTCAATGCTCAGCAGCGTGCTCGTGCTGATCATCCTGATTTTCGTGACTCCGGTGTTCAACTACATCCCCGTGGCGGCGCTCGCGGCCCATCTGATCCGGGTCGGCACGAAAATGCTCAACTGGCACCAGATCCGGATCTGCTGCCGCTCGACCCGCTCCGACGTCGCCGTTTTCTCGATCACGCTGATCGCCGCGCTGTTCCTGAAGCTCGACACGGCAATCTACATGGGCATCGGCGTGGCGGTGGCGCTGTTCCTGCAAAAAACCAGCACCCCGCTGCTGGAGGAGTACACCTTCAATGAGCGCGGCGCGCTGACCGCGATGACCGATCCGGCGACCCGGGCGCATCCCTACATCTCGATCATCCACGTCGAGGGGGACCTCTACTTTGGCGCGGCCGACGTGTTCGTGGAACAGATCCGGAGCCAGGCCGAGGACAAGTCGATCGAGGTCTTCATCCTGCGCATGAAAAACGCCCGCCATCTGGACGCCTCCACCGCCATGGCGTTGGAATCGCTGCACGACTATCTGCGCTCCACCGGCCGGCATCTCCTTATCAGCGGTGTGAACGACGACATCCGCCGCCTTCTCCGCAACAGCGGCCTGCTCGAGACCATTGGCGAGGAGAACGTCTTTCCGGCCGAGGCGAATCCGACGATCAGCACGAAGCGGGCGCTCGATCGCGCGCGGGACCTGCTGCATGCGAAGGAAGCGGATGTCCGGATTTTCTACGATCGGCCCCAGCCGAAGCCGACCGCGTAGGGCGCGGCATTACTCGCGTCGCGGAGAGCGCCCCGAAGCCCGCGACAAGGGGTCGTGGAATAGAACCGATCCCTGCCTGTCCGATGAACCGCGTCCCTGGTGGGGGTTCGATGTCCTCGTCGATCCGATTCCCGAGACATGAGGATGGCCCACGAAATTCACGAAAAGAGATCCAAAAAGATCGACCCATTCCCACCTGAGCAGTCGGCATTCCCGGTACGGATCGATGTCCATCGATCCGCTAAACGAGGCATGGGGTTGCCCGCGGAATACACGGAAAGAGACCCAAAAAGATCGATCGGGCATCTCCATGGGGAAGGGGCATTTTTGGTCCGGATCGATTTCCCTGTAAAGTCGGACCCAGCCGGACGAACGTGGCGACCGGTTTCGCGTTCTTCGCGTCTTTCGCGGGTCAATCCGATTCTTTGCACCTCTTTGCGGGCAAATCTTTTCGTAAATCGTTGTAGCCATTCACAGGCAGTGACCTGCGGGACAGCCGCGGCGATGGACTCCCGGCCGGACGCTATGCGGACGAGGACCCTGGGGTAGTGTTCTAATTTGAATTATCATAACTGAGCATCAATTTATCTGCTAGCCCGGTGTCTCCGTCCTTCGTCACATCGCACTTGATTCGTTTGCTGGAAAAGCTCGCATTCAGGATTTCTTCCTCGGTCAACTTAAGATGCGCCATGAGGTGGGTTACGGTGCACCGCGCAAGTTTACCTTGCTGCCTTGTTTCGGCTTTCTCTTTCAAATAGCTTTCTAGTTTCGATTTTTTGCGACACCTTGCCCATTTCTGACTGCCCCAGAATGCGCCCGCTACGAAAGCAGTAAAGATAGCCGATATGTTGGCCGCCCGCTCAATTGCTTCCCAAGAAAAACACACGGATTACGGCGCCTTTTCGTCCTCGGCGCCTTCGAGTTTCAACAGCGTTTGCTGCATGTATGGGGCACTTAGCGCGAAAGTAATCCCAGCAATCTTGCCATTTAGCTTGGTGAAGTCGCCATCCCAAGAAAACAGTTCGTTGATCGTGACAATCTTGTTCGCGAACTCGGCGGTGGCCATGTGAACCGCGTCTTTTGGTTTCATGCCGTGCTTCCAAACGAATTGGCGAGCCCGTTCGCAAATTCCCCTCTCCGCATTCACTATTTTGATAAAGGGATATTGAAAAAAATCTTCAAGTTGTTGCTCCTGCTTCACGGTGATAGGTTTTCCATCTTTGAGCTTGAGAACCTCGACCAAGGTGAAGCTGGAGGTGATTATTTCGCTTTTGCCTGAATGGGCGTCCTTCAGCAAATCCGATACGGTATCGGTGCGACCCTGCTCCTTGTTGAAGAAGGAACAAAATACACTGGAGTCCCAATAATATCTGCGAAGTTCACTCATGCGGAATCAAGAAAGCCCTTAAAGGAGTCCAGCGGTGGAAGGTCTTTGACGTCTTTGAAAACCTTAATGTCCTGCACCTTGATGCTAAGCGGTTTTCCTTCTTTATCGTAATTGATTTCGCCTTCAACTCGCACCCGCTTTCCGAAAGCAGAATGCGCGAGAGGGAATCGTTCCTGCGGCACAAAGCAATTAACCCCCTTGTCCGATAGCGCATCGAAAATTACGAACTGAAAGGCTCCGCGATCGCTGATCGTCTGTAATTTTCCTTCAATTGATCCGTAAGCATGATGCGCGCCGGCCATCGTTTTCTTAATCGCCTCTGCCGCCTTCGGAGTGATGTTTACGATTTTCCCATCTCCGTTTCCTAGGTGTATCGTGGTAATGCCAAAGGCGGTCGTTTTCGAGACCAACCCGGACAATTCACGTGCGGCGCTCATTGCCTGATAATTAAAATGGGGGACGTCGGTATTTCCTTTTTCAAGCCGAGAAAATCCCGAGCGAATTGCTTTGATGGTGTTTTGGGCCTTTGTCTTGGTTGTTGGGTCCGGAACAACCCTGGCCACGAAGACCGAGCTGCCCGTGCGGACAGACATGCTCCAAGTGGGCTTCTTTTCCCCTTGGGCGACATCCTCAGTCACTTGGAGTATCAGGTCCGC
>DASYDZ010000065.1:0-22504 GCA_036499305.1 Candidatus Didemnitutus sp. | reverse complement strand
GAACGTGCAGCACCTGCACACGCCCGTCAGCGCCGCCGTTCCCGCCGGAGTCCATTTGCTCGATCTCATCGAACGACTGCATCCCACGCCCGCCGTCGGCGGTGCGCCGCGTGGGCCCGCGGTGGCCGCGATCGCGCGCCTGGAGCCTTTTGAGCGCGGCCTTTATGCCGGACCCCTGGGCTGGATCGATCACCGGGGTGGCGGCGAGGTGTTCGTCGGTCTGCGCTCGGCCCTGGTCGACGGCCATGGCGCGGTCGCCTATGCCGGCGCGGGCATCGTGGCGGGTTCGCAGCCCGAGAAGGAATTTGCCGAGACCGACCTGAAGTTCCAGGCTCTCGTGGAAGGACTCACCGAAGGATGAAAGCCGACCCCGCGACGCCGCTCGATTTCCGCAGCACCAACAGCCTGTGGTGCAGCGTGCTGGTCGAGACGCTGGTGCGCCTGGGCTTGCAGCGCGCGGTGGTCTGCCCGGGTTCGCGTTCCGCGCCCCTGACCTTCGCCCTGGCGCGGCATCCGGGGATCGAGGCGATTTCCGTCCTGGACGAACGGTCCGCGGCCTTCCTCGCGCTCGGCCTCGCCAAGCAACAGGGTCGTCCCGTCGCGCTGGTCTGCACAAGCGGAACTGCGGGGGCGAACTTCCTGCCCGCCGTGATCGAGGCCCATGAGAGCGAGGTGCCGCTGCTCGTGCTGACGGCGGACCGCCCGCCGGAACTGCGTGACTGCCGCTCGGGCCAGACGATCGACCAGCAGAAGATTTTCGGGCGCTTTGTCCGGTTCCATCACGAACTGGCCGCGCCGGATCGGAAACTCGCGCTGCTGCGTTATCTTCGACAGACGGCGGTCCACGCCTATGAGCGCGCGCTCCGGCCCACACCCGGACCGGTCCATCTCAACTGTCCTTTTCGCGATCCCCTCGCGCCGACACCGGAGGAGGCGCCGGCCGCGACCACGAGCGGTGCTTTCGCGGACTTTTTCGCCGGGATCGGGAATCACCATTCCGCGGAAGGCGCCGCCGATTTTCGCGTTGAGGTTCCGGGCCGGCCAAGGATCACCGCGGCCACCCGCGGAGTGATCGTCGTCGGGCCCACCGAGCCCGCCGATCCGGCCCTGATGGCGAAGCGGGTCGGACGCGTTTCGCGGGCCCTGGGATGGCCGGTGCTCGCCGACGCTCTCTCGCCGGTTCGGACCCACGCCCGGTCGGCCGGAACGGTGGTCGCCCACTACGAGGCCATCCTGCGCAACGATTCCCTGGCGGAGCGTTTGCGCCCCGAAATTGTTTACTGCGTTGGCGGCTGGCCGACGGGCAAGGTGCTGCGGTCCTGGCTGCAACGCTGCGATCCGCGCGCCGTGATGATCGCGGAGGGTGATGCGAATCGGGACGGTCTCCATCTGCGTTGCCAGCACCTTCGCGCCGGCCTCGGGGCCTGGAGCGCCGGATTCCGCGGCCACCGGTCCCCCGGCCGACAGGCCAGGCTGTGGATTCGAGCGGAAGCCGCGGTGCGGCGAATCCTGGCGGACGGACTGGCGGTGAAGAAAGGACTCGTGGAACCCGTCTGCATCCCCGTTCTGGCCGGCAGTCTACCCGCAAACACGCTGGTCTTTGCCGCGAGTTCCATGCCGGTGCGCGACCTTGAATATTTCTGGCCCGCGGGGAACGGGCGACAACGCTTCCGCTTCAATCGCGGCGCCAACGGCATCGACGGCACGCTGTCCACGGCGCTCGGCCTCGCCCACGGCGACGGGCAGCCGGCGGTCCTTCTCACGGGCGACCTGGCCCTGTTGCACGATACGAACGGGTTCCTTTCCGCCCGGCGGCTCCGCGGGTCCCTGACCGTCGTCCTGATCAACAACCGTGGCGGCGGAATCTTCGAACACCTTCCGGTGGCGCAGTTCGATCCGCCCTTCGAGGAGTTCTTCGCGACCCCGCAGGAGGCGCATTTTCGCGGCCTGTGCGGCGCCTATGGGGTCGACTACGTCCGGATCCGCGATCGCAAACACCTTTCCGCCCTGTTGCGGGCGCTGCCGGCTCGGGGCGTCCGCGTGCTTGAAGTCAGGACTGACCGGAAAAAGGACGCGGCCTTCCGCAAGGCGCTTCTCGCGGGCGCGGCCGCGGAGCTTTGAGCCTGGAATCCGCAATCGAACGCTGCCCTTTCGCCAGCGCTACTCTCCGGAGCAAGTCTCTCCCGAAAAATCGCTGTGCCCATCCGTGATAGCAGTGGCTTCAGTCGCTTTTTTCCCGAGCCGCCCGGGCTGGATCAGGTCTCGGCTGGAAGCTGGATCGTGAACTTCGTGCCGCTGCGCGTGCTCGTGTAATCGATCGAGCCGCGGTGGGCCGTGACGACGGACTTGGCGATGGCCAGGCCCAGGCCCGTGCCGCCGCTCTTGCCATGGCTGACGAAAGGCTCGAACAGGGTGGAACGAATTTCCTTCGGGATTCCCGGGCCGTTGTCGGACACTGTGACCACGCACTGTTTCCCCTGGCGGCGCGCGGAGACCTTGATCAGTCCGTCATTCCGGGTGCTGATCGCCTCCCGTCCGTTGGTCACGAGATTCTGCAGCACGCGCAGGAAACGGTCGCCGTCGAGCGGCAGGATGAGGGTGGTCGGCGCGATCTCGAGCTTCACGACCGAGCGTGAATAGGCCTCGGCGTTCGTTTCCTGCAACTGGTCGAACACCTCCCGCAGCGGCGTGGGCTTGACGTGGATGCGGGTCTCGCCGCGGGCGAAATCCAGCACCTCCTCGACCATGCCCGCCAGCCGCATGACCTGGCGCAGGATCATCTTGCACACCTCCTGGGACTGCGGGTCGGGATTGTTCTTGGCGATGAGCTCGGTGCCGAGGCGGATGGTGGCGAACGGGCTGCGGAAATCATGGATCATGCCGTTGGCCATTTCGCCGATCAGCGTGATCTTTTCCTTCCGCACCACCTCG
This sequence comes from Candidatus Didemnitutus sp., assembly GCA_036499305.1. Classification (GTDB taxonomy): domain Bacteria; phylum Verrucomicrobiota; class Verrucomicrobiia; order Opitutales; family Opitutaceae; genus Didemnitutus. Next base: position 19,573 of record DASYDZ010000065.1, on the reverse strand, counting down.
GAAACGAAGCGCGCATTGGTGGCCCGCAGGTTTTCGCTGACCTGGCTGAACAGTCGCAGCACCGTGTGCCACGAGGACTCGGACAGCACCTTCAGGAAGGGGCCTTGGGGCAGCCGGCCCAGGTACACCGGGCCGTCGGCGACGGCGGCCGTGCTGCGCACGGACCCGTCGAGCACGCCGAGCTCGCCGAAATAATCGTCGGGGCCCTTGAAGGCGATCAACTGCTGCCCGCCGTCGGGGGATTTTTTCGTCAGCGCCACGCGGCCCGACAGGACGAGGTAAATGCTGTTGGAGCGGCTGCCTTCCTTGAAGATCACCGTCCGGTGCGGAACGCGAACCTGGCGCACATGCCGGGCCAGGCGCAGGCCGGCGGCCTTGGGAAAATGGCTGATGAATCGATGGGAGCGAACATCCATGCCGGCATTAAAGCGGCCAGGCGGTCCGCGTGCAAGCCGGGGCGTGCCAGGGCGAGATGCCGCGCCGAATAAACTGCCAATATTGTCGCACGCCTGGACCGCGCCGGCGGGGCATCCGGCACCGGCCGGAACTCGACCGCCCCTGGCCGTAGCGATGCAATAGAGGCGGTTTTGCTCCAGGATCGACAGGTCCTGTGGTGGTCGCCGATTTCCACATCGGCGACAGAGGCGTCGGCATGGAAACCGACGCCCGCCCACTGCATCGTTTCGGCCTAGAGCTGAACGGGCAGGCCGATCTCGATGATCTGGGTGGGCAGTATCTGGTAATAATCCTTCACCGGCCGGGCATTGCGACTGAGGAAGGCATAGAGATTTTTCTGCCAGTCGAACATCCGCGCGTTTCCTCCTGTCACCACCATCTCGCGGTTGAAGAAAAAGGTGGTGGCCTCGGGCTTCAGGGGGACGCCCTGGTCGTGCAGCCGGTGCACGAGCGCATTGACGTTCGGGGATTCCATGTAGCCGTACTGCCCGACGGCCCGCCAGATGCCTTCGCCGAGGGATCGGAAGGAGAGGCGGGCGTCGTCCGCAACCAGTGGAATCTCCTCGGTCACGATGCTCAGCAGAACGACGGTCCGCTGCAGGCAGCGGTTGGCGTTCAGGTGATGAAGGAGGGCCAGGGGAGTGCCGCGGGGCGAGCCGACCATGAACACGGCGCTGCCGGGCACGCGCAGAATGCGGCTGCTGCGCGCGATTGTGGGCAGCTCGATTTCATCGGTGAGCGTCCCGTACACGCGCTCCTGGATTTCGTCGCGCCCCGCTTTCCACGTGTGCATGATGATGAGCACGCCGACGGCGATCGCGATCGGCAGCCAGCCGCCGTCGGGAAACTTATGGAGGTTGGCGGTGAAGAAGGTGAGGTCGAAAACGGCGAACAGCCCGCAGAGTCCGATCGACTGCCACCACGCCCAATGCCACCGCTGGCGCGTGACCCGGAAAAACGCGAACGTCGTGACCACCATGGTGCAGGTGATGGCGATCCCGTAGGCCGCGGCCAGACGGGTGCTCGAGCCGAAATTCACCACGATCCAGATGGACCCGATCGCGAGACTCCAATTGGTGAGCGGCAGGTAGATCTGGCCGGGTTGCAGGGGATTGGTGTGAATGACCTTGAGGCGCGGGAAGAACCCGAGCTGGATGGCCTGGCGGGCGAGCGAGAACGTGCCCGAAATCAGGGCCTGGCTGGCGATCACGGCAGCCGAGATTGACAAGGCGACGAGGGCCAGCCGGGGCGGTCCGGCCGGCGCGAGCGCGAAGAACGGATTCGTCGGATCGGCGGGATGGGCGATCGCGTAGGCACCCTGGCCGAAATAGTTGAGCACCAGCCCGGGGCACACGACGAAGGCCCACGCCTGCGCAATGTAGCGTCGCCCGAAATGTCCCATGTCGGCGTAGAGCGCCTCGGCCCCGGTGATCGTGAGGACGACACTGCCCAGCAGGGCGGCGGCGCGCCCGGGATGAGTGGCCAGCAGGGCAAAGCCAAGCCGGGGATCGAGCGCCTGCACCACCATGGGAGCATCGAAGATGTGCCAGACGCCCAGGCCGCCGAGGGCGGCGAACCAGACCAGCATGACCGGCCCGAAAAATGCGCCGATCAAGCGCGTGCCCTTGCGCTGCACGAAGAACAGCAGGAACAGGATCACGATGGAGACCGGAACCACCATCGGTGTGAAACGCTCGCTGAATGCCGAGAAACCCTCGGCTGCCCCCAGCACCGAAATCGCGGGCGTGATCACGCCGTCGCCGAAAAGCAGGGCGGCGCCGCCGAGGGCGATCAGCGTCGCCATTCCCACGCCGCGGCGTCCCACCCGCGAGCGATGGGAAAGGGCCAGGAGCGCAAAGATGCCGCCTTCGCCGCGGTTGTCGGCGCGGGTGACGAACGTCAGATACTTGAAGCTGACCTCGAACATCAGCGCCCAGAACATCAGCGAGAGCACGCCGAGCACCTCCACCGTGTGGTCGGTGCCGGGCAGGTGGGCGAGGCACTCGCGCATCGTGTACAACGGGCTCGTGCCGATGTCGCCGAAGACGACGCCGAGGGCGCCCAGACACATGCCCAGATGGCGATGCCGGGAAGAGGTCGAGGATTGGGACATCGCCGGACCGTGGAGCCGCGGTCGCTAAAGCTGGATGGGCAGACCGATCTCGATGATCTGCATGTGGGGAAGCTGGTAGTAGTCGCGCACCGGACGCGCGTTGCGGCTGAGCAGCGCGTAGAATCGCTTTTCCCAATTCCACATGCGGGAATCACCGCCGGTGATGATCATCTCGCGATTGAAATAATAGGTCGCTTCGTTCGGCTTGAGCGGCACCCCGGCGTCACGGATCCGGCCCACCAGCTCCGAGACGTCGGGCGATTCCATGTAGCCATAATGGGCGATCGCCCGCCAGATTCCATGCCCGATTTCCCGGACCTCGACCCGTCGGGCGTCGGCCACACTCGGGACGTCGTCGGTCAGGATGCTGAGGAGGATCACCGTCTCGTGCAGCACCTTGTTGGCCTTCACGTGGTGGAGCAGGACGAGCGGCGTGCCGGTCGGATTGCCGGCGAGGAACACCGCGGTGCCGCGCACGCGCACGATCCGGCCGCTGCAGGCAATCGTGATCAGCTCGTTCTCCGTGATCTCATTCGCATAGACGCGCCGGAAGATCTCGGACTTGCCGATCTTCCAGGTGTGCATGATCACGAGCAGCCCGATCGCGATCAGGATCGGCAGCCAGCCGCCGTCGGCAAACTTGTGCAGATTGGCCTTCAGGAAGGCCAGTTCGATCACGAGGAAAAGGAGACTGATCGGCAGCGCGCGACCCAAGGACCATTTCCACCGCCGCCGTGCGACCCGCCAGAACGCGATCGTGGTGATCAGCATCGTTCCCGTGACCGCGATGCCATAGGCCGCCCCCAGCCGGTCGCTCGAACGGAAGATCACGACGACGGCCAGCGTGCAGAAGGCCAGCGTGCTGTTCACGAGAGGCAGATAAATCTGACCGGACTGGTCGCGGTTGGTGTAACGGACCTCCAGGCGCGGAAAATAGCCGAGCTGGATGGCCTGGCGGGTGAGGGAATAGGTGCCGGTGATGAGCGCCTGGCTGGCGATGATCGCTGCCAGGATGGAAAGCACCGTGTAAAGAATTCGCGGCCAGCCATCCGGGACCAGGGTGAAAAAAAGCGTGTCGATGTCGCCGGGATGCGTGAGCGCATGCGCGCCCTGGCCGAAATAGTTCAGCAGGAGGGCCGGATAGGCGATCAGGTACCATGCGTAGGAAATGGCGCGTCGCCCGAAATGGCCCATGTCCGCATAAAGCGCCTCCGCGCCGGTGATGGAAAGCACGACGGCTCCCATGATGGCGGAGGCATAGGCCGGATGCCCGAGCAGCAGGCGCAGGCCCAGGCGCGGGTCGATCGCGGCCAGCACCGCCGGATTCTTGATCAGATGCCACAGGCCGATGAGACCAATGGCGAGAAACCAGACCAACATGATCGGTCCGAAAACGCCGCCGATGGCCTTCGTGCCGCGGGACTGAAAGGTAAACAGCAGGATCAGGATCGCGCACGAGATGATGACGATCGATCCCTCCTCGTAGGCGGCGCCGAAGCTTTTGAGTCCCTCGACCGCTCCCAGGACCGACATGGCAGGAGTGATCACTCCGTCGCCATACAGCAGCGCCGCGCCAAAGAGGACCACGATGGTGAATGCGCCCAGCCCGATCTTTTTGCGCCGGGAGTCGCCGTGGGCCAGCGCGAGCAACGCGAAGATACCGCCTTCGCCGTGATTGTCGGCGCGCATCACGACCGTCAGGTATTTCGCGCCCACGACCAGAAGGAGGGCCCAGAACACCAGCGACAACGCGCCGAGTATGCCCGCCTTCGGATCGCCGTCGGGCAGCGCATGAACGCACTGACGGAGCGCGTACAACGGGCTGGTCCCGATGTCGCCGAAGACGACTCCCAGGGCACCGATGGTTAATCCGATCGTCGGCCGGTTGGTGGCTTGTTGCCCGGGTGCGTGCATTAAAACCGCGATTGTCTCGCGGGCGCCGCCCACTCCAAGCAGTTTCAGCGGCACTGTCAAAAACCGCTTGACGCCATCGCCTTCGAAATGTCAGCGGGAGGCGAAAACGGTTGCGAATCAGGCAGTTTCGCGTTTCGCTAATCTCATGACTGTCGCTTGGAAAACGGCCCTCACGTTTACGGACATACGCTACGAGAAGTCCGGGGGAATGGCGAAAATCACCATTAACCGGCCGGAAAAACGAAATGCCTTCCGGCCGCTGACGGTGTCGGAAATTCATGCCGCGCTCCTCGATGCCCGTGAAGACCCGAAGATTGGCGTCCTCCTGCTCACCGGCGCGGGTCCCGCCAGGGACGGCAAGTACGCGTTTTGCGCGGGGGGCGATCAGTCCGTGCGCGGACATGGGGGCTACATCGACGAGGCCGGGATCCCGCGCCTCAATGTCCTGGAAGTGCAGAAGCTGATCCGCTCGATGCCCAAGGTAGTGATCGCGCTGGTCGCCGGCTACGCCATCGGCGGCGGGCATGTCCTGCATGTCGTCTGCGACCTCACGATCGCGGCCGACAACGCGGTGTTCGGCCAGGTCGGCCCCAAGATGGGAAGTTTCGACGGCGGATTTGGATCCAGTTATCTCGCGCGGATTGTCGGACAAAAAAAAGCGCGCGAGATCTGGTATCTCTGCCGGCAGTATTCGGCGGCGGAGGCGCTTTCGATGGGCTTGATCAACAAGGTGGTCCCGGTGGAGGAACTCGAGGCGGAGGGTGTGTCCTGGGCGCAGACGATCCTGGAACGGAGTCCGCTCGCGATCCGGTGCCTGAAGGCGGGCTTCAATGCGGAACTCGACGGCCAGGCCGGAATCCAGGAACTCGCGGGCAATGCCACGATGCTTTACTACATGACCGAAGAGGCGAAGGAATTCATGACCGCGCAGCGCGAGAAACGAAAACCGGACGCGCAGAAGTTCCCCTGGTTGCCCTGAAGCGGCGCGGGGAGTTGAGGAAAAGGTGAAAGGTTGAGGGGTTGCGAAAGGGAGTTGGGAGACGTTTCCCCGGGCGAGAACCTGCCACTGCCGCGCGGCCAACGCTGGGGCGCGGTCCGGCTCATCTCCTCGGCGTCGGCTGTTCGACGGGGTCGGGGAGTGAACTTGGCGCCGTTTCGTCCAGCTCTGGATCAATCGCCACCGGAAGGTCGACGTGGATCAGGCTGCGATTCAGGGCGGCCGGATTCGGTGAACGCAGGCAGAACGCGTAACCTTCGCCGAGCGCCACGTGACTGGTCGCATTCTCATCGAGCAGCGGATTGAAAAACAATCGCTGCGAGCGGGCGAGGGCGGACTCCGCGGGCACGAGCGCGACTTCACCGAGGCGGGCGGCCCCCTCGTCGGTTTCGAGCAATCGCAGGAGGTGGTCCCCGCCGGTGCGCGCCGATGCGCCCACGACGCGCCCGCCGCGGAACTCGAGTTCGATCCCCTCGATCACGGTCCCGGCATAGTTGATCGGCCGGGAAACGGACACGACGCCGCGCGCGGAATCGCGATGCGGTGCCGTGAAAATCTCCTCCGTGGGGAGGTTGGCGACGAAGGGGTGTCCCGAGGTCGTCGCCAGACACGCGGTGCACCAGCGGTGTTCCGGCGGGAACCCGACGGTGAGTTCGGTGCCGCCGCCGACGAGCCGCCGCACGGTCTGGCCGCGCCGGTTGAGCGCATCGGCCCGACGTTGGAGGCCATCGAGATGAGCGCGCCACGCCGCGACGGGGTCGTTCTCGTTCACGCGCATGCCGGCGAAGACGTCACTCCAGAGTGCGCCGAGGCGGTTCGCCGCCGGCACGTCGCGATAGGCATGGTCCGCCCAGGCGGGCACCGGGACCGCCGAGACGCACCAGTTGGTCGCTCCCGTCGTGAGCCGCTGTGCGACCGGCCCGAAGTTTTCCCACACGACATGACGGAACTCGTTCGCGGATGAAGCGGGCACTCCCTGCAGGAGGTCGAGATGCGAACTCTGCAGGAACAGCAGGGCGTCACCGGCGTCGACATATTCCCTCAGCACCGCAGTGTTGGCCGCCACCTCGCGCCGCAGGGTCTTCCAATCGCTGTCGCGGATGATGCGGCGCAGCCGCACCGGATCCCCCCACGCCACGCGCACGTCGCGCGCCCCGGCCTCGCGGGCGGCCTGCGTGGCCGCCTCGACCAGCAAAGCCGCCTCGCGGTCGACACCCTGCAACTCGTGCGGTTCGGCGACCAGCAGGCGCTGACCCGCCCGGAGGTTGACGCCGACGCGGATCAGCACCTGGGCGAGGGCCCGCAGGCGCGCCGTGAAGTCCGGGTGCCCGTTCACCATCGCGATGGAACGATCAAAGCGAGCAGGCCGCGCGGATCAGGGAAGCCGCGTCGAACGGCGCGTGTTTGACCGTGTCGACCTCGAGGTCCACGCGCGGCACCCGCGGCTCGCTGAAACTGCCGGCTTCCTGCAACCGCTGCAGGACGTTGCGATCGGTCAGCTTGCCGAAGTTCATGCGGCTGGCGGAGTCGAGGCGCCGCATGATCTCTCCTTCGCTCGCGAGCAGGCGGACGGACTTGATCGTCACTCCGCGAGCGGGCAGGTCCTCAAAGAGCCAGCGGAGGAATTCGGGGCGCACCGTGTTTTCGGGAGTGAAGGTGAAAATCATGCCCCTCATGTCCCCCTCGGCGGCCCGCAGGAATATTTCCCGCCAGATGGATTCGCGCAGTTGGACGAAGGCCGGCGAGCCGAACTCAAAGACGGCGAGCAGCGTGTCGACGACCAGATGGTTGTGGAAAAACCGATACCCGGTGAGGCGGGCGAGTTCGGTGCCAACGGTGTATTTGCCCGACGCGGGCGGGCCGTGGAGGATGATGAGCTTCATGGGGTCAGCCGCCCTGCACTTCAAGCAGAACGGCCTGGGTCAGGTTGTTCGACAGGTAGTTGTAGGTAACCGTCCCGTAGCCGCCCTGGCCCCACTGGACGCCATACGAGTTCTTGAAAATGAAGACGACGTCCTTCAACTGGCCGCTCGCGCAAGTGTAGCCGACCAGCGTGACCGCGTGTCCGGCTCCGGCCTGCGGCTTCTGCAGATCGAGGAAACCGTTGCGCAGCGAACGAAAATTGGGCCACGACATGCCGATCGCGACCGGCAGGCCCGCGTTGAGGGCCTGGACGATGTTGTTGATGGCGGTCGGGGCATCCCGGCCCGGCACGAGGTGGACAAAAACACGCTGGTGGCTGCGCGCCTCGTCGACCACGGCCGCCGGCGGTTCCTCGATCAGGTCAACGTTGTGGCCAAAGGTGTCCGGCATCGTCGCCTGAAGCGGAATGCCGAAGGTGCGGAGGGCATTGGCGACCTCGAAAAGGGTGAATCCCTCGTCGGCATCGTCATCGCCCGCGCGCGAAGCCCCGGGGATCGGAACCCTGTGGATCATGTGTCGGGTGGCCCAGATCAGATATTCCTCGGAAAACTTCTCCGGCTTGCCTCCGAGCTCCGCATTCTGGAATTCGAGGGCGCTGACGACGGCGAACACGGCGCAGCTCGGGCGTCGCCCCTGATTCTTGACCGAGAGATCGAGCTCGAAAAACTTCGGGCGCAGGTCGACGTCGGGGCGAACGGTGGCCGGCTGGCCGAATCGCTGGAGCACGTCATCGATGCGGACATCGCGCCGGCCGGCGTGGGGAGTCGTCGCGTGATGCGCGGCAACCGGCGAAGCCACCGGCTCGCTCTCGGGTAGCTCGCGCGCCGGGTCAAAATGGAATCGGACCTGCCATTCGGCCGGAAGATCGCGCAGGCGAACGGAGGTCATGCCGCCGGCGTGCAGGAAGACCACCGTGTGCGCATTGACGGAGCGGACCACCACCTGGTGGTACGTGGCGTGGCCGACCACGAGTGTCTCAATCCTGGCTCCCGGGCCCAGTGCGGCTTCATCGGCCCGAGCCCCGACGGCGACTCCGGCGAGCGCGAGCGCGACAATCAGGTGGGCGAAGGCGAGGCGCAGTTTCACGGCGGAAACCGCGATTAGGGCCGGGGCGGAGGGCGAAGGCAATCCGGCAAACGGAATCTCCGAAACAGGGACTTCGTGGTCCCCGCGATCTGTCGTGGAGCAAAAATCAACGTCGCCGCACGTGCCCGCAGCGGCCGGTTACTTGCCGAGGCTCTGGCGCAGGCTTTCGAGCTGTCCGGCGGACCCCAGCAGCTCGTTGCGGCTCGCGATGAACTTCGCGTATTCCTCGATGAACACCTTGCCCGGCGGACGGAAGTCGAAATCGCCCGGATGATCGCGGAAATATTCGCGGTGCACCCGCGTCCAGACGAGCCGGCCGTCGGTGTCGATGTTCACCTTCGTGACGCCGAGCTTCGCCGCGGGCAGGTACTCCTTCGGGTCGACGCCCATGGAGTCCTTGATCTGGCCGCCGGCCTGGTTGATGCGATCCACTTCCTCCTTCGGCACCGACGACGAGCCGTGCATGACGAGCGGAAAACCCGGCAGGCGCGACTTGATCTTTTCGAGCACATCGAAATGGAGCGATTGCCGGCCCTTGAACTTGAATGCGCCGTGGCTCGTGCCGATGGCGCAGGCGAGCGAGTCGCAGCCGGTCTGCTTCACGAAATCCTGCGCCTCGGCCGGATTGGTCAGCATCGCATGGCCTTCCTCGACCTTGATGTCCTCCTCGACGCCGCCGAGCATGCCGAGCTCGGCCTCGACCGAGAGACCCTTGGCGTGCGCCGCCGTGACGACGCGCTTCGTGATCTCGACGTTTTTCTCGAATGACTCGTGGGAGGCGTCGATCATGACCGAGCTGAAGAACCCCGACTTGATGCAGTCGTAGCAGGTTTCCTCGTCACCATGGTCAAGGTGCACCGCGTAGATCGCGTCGGGAAAAATCTCGCCGGCCGCGCGGATGATGGCCTCGAGCATCCGCTTGTCGGTATATTTTCGCGCTCCCTTGGAAATCTGGATGATGAAGGGCGCTTTGGAACTGATGCATCCCTTGAACAACCCCATGGCTTGCTCGGCGTTGTTGATGTTGTACGCGCCGACGGCATACTTGCCGTAGGCATGCTTGAAGAGCTGGGCGGTGGTGACGATCATGGCGGGAAAATTCAGCATCCACTAAGCGGCGGACGCGTCCGAGCGACAAGAACAATTGCCGAAAATCCGTGTCACGCCGTCAGCGGGGCGGGAACTCGAACTCGGCCTTGTCCTTTTTCTGCGACAGGACCAGGTACGCGCCGAATTTGTTGCCGCGTTTCGAGACGAAATTGTCGATCAGGGCCGTCCGCCCCTCGGTCACGAGCTGGCGCACCTCGTCCACGGTGATCTCCCGTTCGCACAGCTTTTTGCTCAGCTTGAAGACCTGCCGGTTGTCCTGGTCGGGCTTGCGCACATAATAGGCATCGCCCAGCTCCACGAGTTCGCCGACGGGATCGGCGCTGGGCGCGATCACGGTGGCCTTGCTCAGGTCAGCCTTCGCCCGCGCCTTGCGCGCGATGGGATTGCCGTCCTTGTCGAGCTTCGGTGCGCGCGGCGGGAATTCCCAGGCGATGCGGGCACCGTCGAGTTTCAGGAAGGCGTCGAACGGCCGGCCCTTCTTGGAAATGAAACCCTTGATCAGTTCGGTTTTGCCCTTCGCCATGAGGTCGGTCGCCATCTCGTGTGTGATTGGCTTCTGGCAGAGGATGCGGCCGAGGCGGAACGTCTGCTTCCAGCCGTCACCCTCGGGGGTGCGGACCACAAAGCTGTTCCCGTTTTCGCACAACTGGCTCCCGTCCTGCGGATTGGTCCAGAAAGGGGTCAGCGTCGCGAGGTCCGCCTTGTCGCCAAAATCGAACTCGGTCTTCCATTTGCCCTCGTCGTTCTTGAGCAGCTTCAGGACGGCGGAAAAACGATTGCGGGTCTTGGCGGAAATGAAGCCGTCGATCGGGCCCAGCCGGCCGGCGGTGACGAGTTCCTTGATCTCCGATTCCTCCATGCGGCGTCCGCCGATGATCTTGTAGACCATCAGTTCGCCATCCTGCGACTTGTAGCCGCGGAGGGTCTCGCGCAGCGGCTTGCCGTCGGTGGGCGAGGGAATCTCCGTCACGCGCGCCACGGAGTCGTCCTCCTCGAACCCCTTCACCCGTTCGACGATGCCCTTCGTCTCCTTGACGATCTCGGCCATGAATTTCTCGCGCGCGTAGCGTCCGTGCTCCATCTCGCGCAGATTCCATTCCCATCCGCCGGTCATCGCCGGGCTGGTGAGATCCTCGGCCTTCACCGCGCCGAGGAACTGGATGAGCTGTTCCGCCTTGCCCGTCGGCACGAGCTCGCGCTGGTTGCGATCGATGTACTTCTGGTAGATCAGGCCGTCGATCGTGTCGGCGCGCGTGGCTGGCGTTCCCAGCCCGCGCTCCTTCATCGCCTCGGCGAGATCCTCGTCCTCGAGCAGCTTGCCCGCCGTTTCCATCGCCGACAGCAGCGTGGCTTCCGTGTAGCGCGGCGGCGGCTTCGTGGTTTCCTCGTGCAGGTCGACGGACAGCGTCTTCGCGTGGCTCCGGTCCTCGGGCGTCAGCGCGGGCAGGGCGCCATTGTCGGCGGGCTGGCCCATCGGCGGGGTCGATTCGTTCTCGGGCGCCGATTTGCCGTAGACCTCGAGCCATCCCGGGTCGGTCATCACCTTGCCCTCGGTGCGGAAGGTGTGTCCGCGGACGACGCTCAGGCGCGTGGTGACGTCGAATTCGGCCGCCGGATAAAACGCGGCGATGAACCGGCGCGCGATCATGTCGTACAGTTTGGCCTCGGCCTCGTCGAGGTGCTTGGCCTCGTGCGGCGTCGGGATGATCGCGAAGTGGTCGCTGACCTGCGCGTTGTTGAAGATCCGTTTGCTGAACTGCACCCAGCCGCGGTCGAGCGCCTTGCGGGCATGGACCTGCAGGCCGCCCTGGAGGCTGTCCAGCGTCTGGCGGACGAGCGGCAGATAATCCTCCGGCAGGGCCCGCGAATCGGTTCGCGGGTACGTGATCATCTTGTGCTTCTCGTACAGGGCCTGCGCGATCTGCAGCGTGCGCTTCGCGGAGAAGCCGAAGCGGCCGTTCGCCTCGCGCTGCAGGGTCGTGAGGTCGTAAAGCCGCGGGGCGATCTGCGAGCTGGCCTTTTTCTCCTCGGACACGTCGGCGGGCGGATTCCCGCTCCCCGCCGCCACGACCGCCTCGGCGGCGCCGCGATCCCACAGCCGGTCGATGCGATCGTGCTCGTCGTCGCCCTTCTTGAAATTCGGCCGCTGATAGGTGCCTTCGTACGTTCCCCGGGCGATCTCGAACTTTGCGGTCACGCGCCAGTAGCCCCGGGCGACGAAATGGCGGATCTCCAGCTCGCGGGCGTAGACGATCGCGAGGGTGGGCGTCTGGACGCGGCCGACGGAGGCCACGTTGCCGGCCCGCGAGCCGAACATTCGCTTGGTCAGGGCGCGCGTGCCGTTGATGCCGATGAGCCAGTCGCTTTCGCTGCGGCAGCGGGCGGCGTCCGCGAGGCCCTTCATCTGCTCGCCGTCGCGGAGATGCTTGAACGCCTCCCGGATGCCCTCGTTCGTCATCGAGGAAAGCCACAGCCGCTTCACCGGGTGCTTGTTTTTCGCGAGCTGGCAGAGATAGGTGAAGATGAGCTCGCCTTCGCGCCCGGCGTCGCAGGCATTGATGACGAGGTCGACGTCCTTCCGCGCGATCAGCTTCTTGAGGTAATGGAAGCGCTCCTTCGAGTTTTCGCTCGGCTTCAGCTCGAATTTTTCCGGGATGATGGGCAGAGTCTCGAGGCGCCAGAAGCCGTATTTTTTCTTGTCGATGTCCTCCGGCATCTGCAGCTCGACCACGTGGCCGACCGCGGATGAGATGACATATTCGTCGTCCTCGAAGTGGTCGCCCTTCTTCGGGATCTTGCCGAGCGCGCGCGCCAGGTCGGTGGCGACGGAGGGCTTCTCGGCGATGATGAGCGACTTCATGTGCGGGCGAGCGGTTAGGGTGCGCGCGCGGCGATGACAAGCACTACTTTTACATCGGAGGGCGCGGAGGCCCCGGAAAATGGGCGGCTTTGTGGCCGACGCAAATCGCGTTTCGTCGCGCGCTGCGGCCACGAACCCGCATCGCGATCAAAACGTTTTTTGCCCTCCGCTTCCGCGGATTCCGGATTCCGATTCCGGCGGCGCGCGCGGATCCGACGGCGGACTCAGCCGCCGATCACGTCGTCGAGCGCATTGATCAGGGTTGCGATGGTCGCGTCGGTCTCGTCGCCCATGTTCGAGATGCGGAAGGTCTGGCCCTTGAGCTTGCCGTAGCCGCCGTCGATCACGCAGCCATGCTTCGCCTTGAGGGTCTTGTTCGCCGCGGCGAGGTCGACGTTCCGGGTGTTGGCGAAACAGTTGAGCGTGACCGAACCGTAACCCTCCTTCGGGAACAGCCGGAAGCCGCGGCGTTCGCCCCAGGCGCGGACGGTCTGGTTGAGGCGGGCGTGGCGGGCATAGCGCACGCCGGCGCCTTCGGCCTTGATGTCGGCCAGCTTGGACTTGAGGGCGTAGATCAGCGGGATGACCGGCGTGCTCGGCGTCATGCCGTTCTCGTGGTTCTTCTGGAACTCGACGAAGTCGAAATAGTAGCCGCGGTCGGTCACCGTGGCGGCGCGGTCGAGCGCCTTTTTCGAGACCGAGAGGAACGACAGTCCCGGCGGCAGCGCGAGCGCCTTTTGCGAGCCGGTGATGAAGACATCGATGCCGAGATCGTCCTTCCGGATCGGCAGCGCGCTGAACGAGCTGACGGTGTCCACGATCGACACCACCTCGGGGAATTCGCGCACGACGGCCATGAGCGCCGCGAGGTCCGACATGCAGCCGCAGGAAGTCTCGTTGTGAATGAGCGTGATGGCGTCGTAGGCGCCGGTGGCGAGTTCGCGCTTCACCGCCGCCGGGTCGACCGGCTGGCCCCAGTCGAACTTCAGCGCGGCGGCCGGCTTGCCGCAGCGGAGCGCGACATCGTGCCATTTGTCGGCAAAGGCGCCGTTCATGCAGCAGAGCACCTTTTTTTTCACCACGTTCCGGATCGCGCCCTCCATCGAGCCGAAGGCGCTGCTCGTGGAAAGGAAGACGGCGTCCCGGGTGGCGACGAGCGCCTGCAGGTCAGGCTGGATCGCCTGGTACAGGGCCACGAAATCCGTGCTGCGGTGGCCGATCATCGGCTGCGCCATCGCCTGCAGCGTATGGGGTGAAACCTCGATCGGGCCGGGAATGAAGAGCTTGTAAGGCATGACAGGAAGGCCGTATTGCATGTTGCAGTCGCGGCCGGGAGCAAGCATTCACCGGCCAGCTTCCCGCTCCGTCAAAGAGATTTCACGTCATGCCCGGCCGCTGGCTTCGCCAAAAATCCAACGAGTTCGAGCAATTTGCCATCGACGTGATCCTCGGGAAGCGGGACGGGGTGGGCGCCACCCTCTTCGCGGGGGTCCTGCAGGTGTGTTCGTATCTGTTCAACGGGATTGTGCAGTTGCGCTGGTGGCTCTACCGCAAGCGGATCCTGCGCGACCATCCGCTCGGCTGCCTGGTGGTCGTCGTCGGCAACCTCACCGTCGGCGGCACGGGCAAGACCCCGGTGGTGGAAAAATTCGCGCGCGCCCTGCGCGACCGGGGCCGCAAGGTCGCGATTCTCAGCCGCGGCTACAAGAGCAAGGCGCCGCCGTTCTGGAAAAAGGGCTGGTACCGCTTCATGCACACGGAGGAGGAGCCGCCCCGCGTGGTCAGCGACGGCGAAAAGGTGCTGCTCGATTCGGAAGTGGCCGGCGACGAGCCGTTCATGCTCGCCCGCAATCTCCCCGGCGTCGTCGTGCTCGTCGACAAGAACCGCGTGAAGGCGGGGGCCTTCGCGATCCGCCGCTTCGGCTGCGACACGCTCGTCCTCGATGACGGATTCCAGTACCTGCCGCTGAAGGGCCGGCTCAATCTCCTGCTGGTGGACAAGACCAATCCGTTCGGCAACGGGTTCACGCTGCCGCGCGGCATCCTGCGCGAGCCCGTCAAGCATCTGAAACGGGCCTCGTACGTCTTCCTGACCAAATCCAACGGCCACCGCGACGAGGAGCTCGAGGCGGTGATCAAGCGGTTCAACCCCACGGCGGAAATCATCGAATGCGCGCATCGCGCGCAGTTTCTCCAGCGCGTCGGCCGCGATGAACGCCGGTCGCTCGCCGACATGAAGGGGCGGAAGATCGCGGCGTTCAGCGGCATCGCGACGCCGGAGAGCTTCGAACGCTTCCTGAATGAGACCGGCGCGCACCTGGTCCACGTCGAGCGATTCCTCGACCACTACCGGTTCACCGCTGAGGACCTGGCCGAGCTTTACGCCGCGGCCAGGAAGCATGGTGCGGAATTCGTGGTGACGACCGAAAAGGATGCGGTGCGCATCGCCGAGACCATGCCGCAGCCGATGCCGCTGTATTACCTGCGCCTGGAGATCGAGATCCTGCGCGGGGCCGACGATTTCGAGGACGCCGTCGGCAAGATTTGTTTCCCTCTTGGACGCCCGGCGAACGAGGCGGGCACCTCTTGAAAGTGGGGAGCTGAAGGTTGAGGGTTGGGAGACCTGACCGCTTGCCTGCGCCGGCGTTCCAATCGCAGAAAACGCGCGGTGCGGGCGCGGTCGATTTTGTCGGAGTCTGATCGTTCAACGACGCCCCGGGCGCGGCGCGCCTCAACTCGTGAATCCGCGTCCCAATCCCAGCGCGGCGAGCTGCCGGCGATAGGTGACGGAGGTCAGGTCGGCGCGCACGTGCACCTCCTCGGCCAGATCGATCGGAAGATCCTCGGGATTCTGTCGTTCGACCACCGCCTGGTCCTCGGTGTAGATGCGCTGCTGAAATGAGATCAGGTCCGCCACGGGCTGGTCGCGCTCGAAATCGCGGGCGACGATCGGGAAGACTCGCGTCCGCCGCGCGGAAACCGGACAGGAGGCGTTGAGCATCGCCAGCCGGCCGCCGGACGGAAAATGCACGACCAGGTGCGCGGTGAAGGGAAGATGGATCTGGTAGACACGGCGCCAGGTCTGCGCCGCGGCGGCGGGATCGCTGACATTTCCCGCCTGGCTGACGAATTCGGCGAAAACGCCCTCCGGCGTGGCCCGCGCCTCGTAGCGCGGCACCACGGGATCGCGCACGGCGAACGTGTTTTCATGGACAAACGCGAAATGGGCGACGTCGCAGAAGCTTTCCAACTGGCGTCCCGCCGAGGCCGCCCAATCGAGCGGCGGGAGGGCGATATTCTGGAAGGCTTCGTCGTCGAATTCCGGAAACGGAGGAATCCCTCCCTTCGGCTCCGCGGCCAGGCACACCCAGACCAGGCCATGGCGTTCGGCGGAAGGAAACATGCGGAGCTGGAGCTTGCCGGGAATAGGCGAGTCCGGATGGGCGGGGATCGAGATGCACCGGCCGGTGTCATCGTAGCAATAGCCGTGGTAGGCGCAAACGAGACGGCCGCCGCGCAGCCGGCCCATGCTGAGGGGTGCGCCTCGGTGTGCACACAGGTCGGCGGCAACCTTGATCCCGCGCGGCGTCCGGTAGACCACGAGGTCCTGATCGAGAAGCCGCGCGGCCACCGGTCGCTCGGTCACGCTCCCGGCCGCCGCCACCGGGTGCCAGTACCCGGCAAGCACCTGCCAGTCCGGGGCCGGAAAGGTGCAATCTCGCGGCGGGGTCAGGGCGGCGGCCATGTCCCAGCACACCGGGGTTTGGTCCGCGTGCCAATTCCATTTGGAGTTGAAGCGGGCAACCGGAGGAGAAAAGGTGAGTCATGAGTGATCCCCGTTATGCCAAGCTGGCGGCCGTGCTGACCGGCTTCTCCTGTGAGCTGAAGAAGGGCGAACGCGTCCTGATTGACGCCTTCGACATTCCCGACGCCTTCGTGATTGCGCTGGTCCGCGCGGTGCGCGCGCGCGGCGCCATCCCGTACGTGCAGATCCAGCGCGCCCGCGTCACGCGCGAATTGATGAGCGGCGCCGTCGTGGAGCAGTACCAGCTCACCTCCGACATCGAGCTGGCCCGCATGCAGAAGATGCAGGCGTACATTGCGGTCCGCGGCTCCGACAACATCTTCGAGACCTCGGACGTGCCGTCCGACCGGGTCCAGATGATCGCCCGGACCATGAAGCCGGTGACCGACTACCGGGTGAACAAGACCAAATGGGTGGTCCTCCGCTGGCCGTCGCCGGCGATGGCGCAGCAGGCGGGCATGAGCACGGAGGCGTTCGAGGATTTCTTCTTTCGCGTCTGCACGTTCGATTACAGCCGCTACGGCCCGGGCATGAACGCCCTCGAGGAACTGATGAACAAAACGGACCGGGTGCAGATCCTCGGACCGGGCACCGATCTCCGCTTTTCGATCAAGGGCATCGGAGCCGAGGCCTGCGGCGGGCTGCGCAATATTCCGGACGGCGAGGTGTTCTCGTGTCCGGTCCGCGACAGCGTCGAGGGGACCGTGACGTACAACGCGCCGACGGTGTATCTGGGGACGGCGTTCGACCACATCAAGCTCACCTTCCGCAAGGGAAGGATCGTCGAGGCCACGGGGAACAACACCAAACGCCTGAACGAGATCCTCGATACGGACGAAGGCGCCCGCTACGTCGGCGAATTCGCCCTGGGTTTCAATCCGCACATCCGCGAGCCGATGCGCGACATCCTGTTCGACGAAAAGATCGCGGGCTCCTTCCATTTCACGCCCGGCCAGGCCTATGAGCGCGCGGGCAACGGCAACCGTTCCGCGGTCCACTGGGACATGGTGTGCATCCAGCGGCCGGAGTACGGCGGCGGGGAAATCCGTTTCGACGGCAAGCTGATCCGGAAGGACGGCCTGTTCGTGCCCGCGGCGCTGAAGCGGCTGAATCCCGACCAGCTCCTGAAGAAAGGCTGAGGGTCCGTCACGGGCCGCGGAAGCGCACCACCATGGCGAACGATCTTTCGCTCGCGGCCTTCATCCAGGCGCTGCCGAAAACCGAAACGCACCTTCATCTGGAGGGTGCGCTTCCGTACGGGCTGCTCCGCGAGCTCGACCCGGCGCGCTGGCCAGCCCGGCCCGCCTTTCGCGAGCGACGTTACCGCTACCGCGATTTTCCCGACTTCGAACGCCAGTTGCTGGACCACGCGCTGCCTTGGTTCATTTCCGCCGAGCGCTACCACGTTGCGGCCCGGGAAATCTTCGCGTTCCATGTCGCCCAGAATGTCAGGTACGTCGAGACCAGCTTCCACCTGCCCGTGACGGCTCTGATCGGCGTGCCGGGGCCGGAGATCGTCGCGGCCATCCGCGCGGCGGTGCCCGCGGGCCTCGAGGTGAGGATTTTTGCCGGCATGCTGCGCAGCGATCTCGCGGGCCCGCTGCGCGCGACCATCGACCAGCTCGCCTCATGGGATGATCTCGCCGGGGTGGATCTGCACGGGATCGAGACCATGCGCACCGAACCCGGAACCGCGGAAGCGTGGCGGAGCCTGCGGGAGTCGGGGAAGGTCACGAAATGCCATGCCGGCGAATTCGACGGCGCGCACCGGGTGCGGGAGGCGATCGTCGAACTGGGCGTGACCCGCGTGCAGCACGGAGTGCGGGCGATCGAGGATCCGGCGGTGGTGCAGCTCGCGGTCGAGAAGGGCGTGACCTTTGACGTCTGCCCGATCAGCAACATCGGTCTGCGTGTTTTTCCCTCGATGGAGGCTCATCCGCTGCGCCGCCTGCTCGAGGCGGGCGTGCGTTGCACGATCAGCACGGACGATCCGCTCAGTTTCGCCAACTCGATCAACGAGGAGTACCTCGCGATTTCGCACGGGCTCGGTTTTACGCGCGAGGAACTTGTCCGGATCGCGCGCCATGGATTCGAGGTCGCGCTGCTGTCCGCGCCCGACAAACATCGCTGGCTGCAGGCGCTCGACCGGGTGATCGCCGAACCATGAGCGAATACACCGTCCCCGAGGGCATGCGTTCGGCCCGCGCCGACAAGATTCTCGCCGCCGCGTTTCCGGAGCACAGTCGCGTTGCCCTGCAGCGGGCGCTCGCGGCCGGGCTGGTTTCCGTGGCGGGACGGCCGATCGTGAAGGATACGGTCGTGCGGCCCGGACAAACGATCAGCTTTTCCCTGCCCGAGGCGAAACCAACCGACCTGAAACCGGTCGGGATACCCCTCGAGATTGTTTTCGAGGACCGGCACCTCGTGGTCGTCAACAAACCCTCGGGCATGGTTGTGCACCCCGGCGTGGGGACGGGCGAGGACACCCTCGTGCATGCGCTGCTCGCGCATTGTGCAGGCGAATTGAGCGGCGTGGGCGGCGTCGAGCGCCCCGGAATTGTGCACCGGTTGGACCGGGAAACAACGGGCCTGATCGTGGTCGCCAAGACGGATGCGGCGCACCGGGCACTGGCGGACCAGTTCGCTTCGCGGACTCTCACGAAGGAATATGCCGCGCTGGTCGCGGGGTCGCCGAAGGCGGAGTCGGGAATGATCGATCGCGGCATCGCGCGTCATCCGGTGCAGCGGCACCGCATGACCACGGGCGAGGGAGGGCGGCCCGCCCGCACGGACTGGAAAGTCGTCGAGCGATTTGGTCCGGCGGCGCACCTTACCTGTCGCATTCACACCGGACGGACCCATCAGATCCGCGTCCACCTGAAGTCGATTGGGCATTCCGTGCTCGGTGACGCCACTTACGGATGGAAGCCGTCGCCGGCCATTCCGGCGGTCCCGCGAGTGATGTTGCACGCGGAGCACCTGGTCGTCGCGCATCCCTCGACCGGGCGCCCGCTCGACCTTCGTGCGCCGCTGCCCGCGGATTTTGTGGCGATGGTTTCGCTCCTGCGCGCGGCGAAGCTCCGATAGGAGTCATCCGTGGCGCGCGAGCGGCACTTGAGCTACGGTCGGTTCGCATTCTTCGGCGTCCGTGTGATCGGTGAAATCCGTGGTCAATTGAGTTAACAAGTCGGATGGGTGGAATCGGGCTGAGGTTGCCCGATTTGACGGCGCGCCCACCGGTCGCGCCCTACCGCCAGAAACTCAGGTGATCAGTCAATTCTGCGATGGCTATTGGTCTCGGTCTAAGAA
>DASYDZ010000064.1:0-2656 GCA_036499305.1 Candidatus Didemnitutus sp. | reverse complement strand
CGCGTGCCACAGGAATCGTCAGGTCGGGACGGAGACAGAGTTCTTCGCTACCGGGATCCGACGTCAGGTAAAGACTCTTGCGAATGTCCTCGCCCGAGAGGTCGAGAAAGGGTTCGGCCGGCTGGAGGATCGCCGGATCCGCCTTGAGGTAGCCAGCCTGCGCGAACGACGACAGCAGACCGTCCGCCGCGGAGGGCGATCGGGCCACAGGATTTTTCGCGCTCTGGTTCATATCGAAGTCCATGGAATTCAAGGCGTTTTCAGGTCGATTTCGGGCAAGCCCTTAGCATGCCCGTTTGACAGTTTCGACCATGATTGGCGAAGTGCCTTAACGAGCTCCCGGAATTTCAACCTAGGCGTGTTTTTCGGATGTCGTCCAGTCGCCCAGGACAGTTTGAACCAGTGCCAGGACGGCGACCGCAGCGGTGTCGGCGCGCAGAATCCTGGGCCCGAGCGACAGACGTAGAATTCCGGACTGGCCAAGCAGCGCCGCCCGCTCGCCCTCGGCAAAGCCCCCCTCCGGACCGACCAGAACATCGACTCCGCGTGAGGTCCCGCCGCGCAATTCCTCCAGCGCTGCCGCCGGATTTGCCGTTTCCGCAGCCTCGTCGCAGAAAACCAGCAGCCGTTCAGGGGCCCGCCGCGTCAGCCAGCGGTCCAGCGCGACCGGTTCTTCAACCGCGGCAAGGCTAAGGATTCCGCATTGCTCGGCGGCCTCGACGACATTGGCGCGCATCCGTTCGCTGTTGACCCGGGTCACCTGCGTAAAGCGGGTCAGAACCGGTTGCAGCCCGCGGACCCCCATCTCGACCGCTTTCTGCACCATATAATCGAGCCGCGCGTGTTTGAGCGGCGCGAAGACGTAATGCAGGTCCGGCAGGCGATCCTGTGTTCGGGTTGCCGCGACGATATCCAGGTGTTCGAGGCGCTTGCGGCCGGAGATCGCCGCCCGCCACTCGCCGTCACGGCCGTTGAAGACGAGGACAGTCGCACCGGAGCCGAGGCGCAGGACATTGCCGAGATAGTTGCCTTGATTGCGGTCGAGGGGAACCCTCCCACCCGCGACGAGCGGCGCATCGACATAGAGCCGGGGACTGCGAAAGTCCGTGTCAGGCATGATTGAAGTCCTTCAGGGCCTCGCTTTCTAGCTCAACGAAGTGCAATTGCCAGCGCCACGGTTCATCTTCGCGTGGGTCGCCTCGCCCGGGTTTGAAGCAACCCGCTGGGAAACTGCCATCGGATCATGGGTTTCCGCATTTTCGGGCATCGTCTCCGGCGCCCGCGGAATGCCTCGGCAGAGCCGCTGTGTTCCGCCGCGGCCATGCGTCGCGCTCTTGCCCAATTCGTCGGGTTGTTAAGACCCGGCAGGAATCGTAAAACGCGCCGAACTGTGAAAGTCCTTCGCTGCGGAGGATTTCGGGAACATGGACCTGCCGGAGGCATGCTTGTGATCGTCCGACACTTGACCGTCCCGCTGACGCTCGCGGTGTTCGCCATCTGCGCCGCCGGTGCACTTGCCCAGACCCCGTTTCCGGCGCCGCTGCCCCACGGCACGGCCGGGACCGCGAACGATCCGGCGTTTCCGCCCGCAAGGGGTGCGGTGGGCACGGCCGCCGACCCTGCCTTTCCAGCGGTCAACGGCGCGCCCGCACGAAGCGCCGCTGTGCGGAGTAACGATCCCGCATTCCCGCCCGTCAACGGTGCGCCATCGGCAGCGGTCGCCGCTCCCTCGGCATTTCCATCTGGCGGCGCGGCTCCCGTGCTGGGGGGAGGCGGCGGGTTTGCGGCACCGCCACAGGCCGGTCCGCCGCCCGGCGGCGACGAATGCATGAAGGAGTTTCTTCCGCTGCGCGAAGCCACCGAAAAGCGCGGTAAGCTGATTCAGGCGGCCAGCGCGCGCCATGCGCCCCCGGACGAGGCCTGCAAGCTGATCACGCAGTATTCGCAGGCCGAAAGCAAAATGGTCAAATTCATCGATACGCATTCTAAAAAGTGCGGGATCCCCGACAATGTCGGAAAGCAAATGCGAACCAGCCACAAGGGTACGGAATCCATGCTGGGGAAGGTTTGCGATGCGGCCAAACAGGCGCGGTTGCGTGGTCCTGCGGGTCCGAGCCTGAGCGATGTTCTGGGATCGGGCGGCGGGGCGCCGGAGGCGACCGCGCCGAAGAAGGGCGGCAGCACGTTCGACACCTTGAGCGGCAACGTACTCACCCGATGACGAACTCGCCATGAGCGATGCGGCGGCCCGCGTCGCTGACGCGACAGGCAACTGGGTCGATACGCGTGCGCCGCTATGGGCGCGGCCATACCTGAGGCTGTCGCGTTTCGATCGGCCGATCGGGTCGTGGCTGCTGCTGATGCCATGCTGGTGGTCGGCGGCGCTGGCCGCGGGCGTCGCGCACGATGTCCGCCGGCTTCCCTTGATCGTCGTGTCATTTTTTATCGGTGCGTTCGTCATGCGCGGCGCAGGTTGCACCTGGAACGACATCACCGATCGCGATCTCGATGCGCGTGTCGAGCGGACGCGGTCGCGGCCGATTCCGGCGGGGCAGGTCAGCGTCACGCAAGCGGCCGTGTTTCTCGTGGCGCAGGCCCTGATGGGACTGGCGGTGCTGATCCAGTTCAACCGCTTCGCGATCGCGACCGGCATCGC
>DASYDZ010000063.1:0-2717 GCA_036499305.1 Candidatus Didemnitutus sp. | reverse complement strand
GGCCGGGTCGATGCCCGCGAGATAGCCGAAGCTGCCGACCGCCGTGCCATCCATGAACCAGATCGCCCGGTCGCCGGTCGTCGTGTTCGTCCACAGCAGGTCCGCCTTCCCGTCGCTGTTGAAGTCGATCCCCGAGGCGGTCAACCCAACCGCGAGCGTGACGGTTTTCCGGGCGCTGAACCAGGCCACATTATTTTCCAGGCCCTGGATGTAGTAGGTGTAGGGTCCAGGCGTGGCCGGCGCCGTGAACGAGAGCGTCGCGGTCGTCGAACCGCCCGGTGCCACACCCGTGAGGGACGCGAAGGAGAGATTATTGCCATCCGGGTCGCGCAAAACGAGATAGTGCTGCGCGCCCCAGGCATTCGAGCCGAGGTTGGTCACGTCGGTGGTGAAGGTGATGCTGGTGCCGATTCCCGCGGAGGCCGGAAAGGTGGTCGCATCATACGAAATCGCATTGGTCACTGCGTTCACGGTCAGCGTCGCGGCACTGGAGGTCGACGAGCCCTGCGCATTCGTGACGAGCACGCGAAACTGGTCGCCGTTCATGCCATACGTTACCGTGGACAAGGAGAGTGTGGCCGTCGCGGTCCCCGAGAACACTCCGCTGTCGGACAAGTCCGCCCAGGTGCCGCTGCCGGCCGGCAGGCGCTGCCACTGATAGGTGAAGGGTCCCGTGCCTCCCGCCGTCACGGAGAACGTCGTCGCCCCGCCGGAATCCGCCGCGTGCGCGGCCGGCTGGGCCGTGATCACGGTGGATTGCGAGGGAATCGAGAGCACCGTCACCGAATACGGCGACGTCGCGAAGGAAAATGAAGTGCCCGCCACGGACGCCGACGAAGTCGCCACGTCCGGCGAACCGCTGCCGCCGGGCATCGCGGCGTTGTCCTGCACCTTGCCGTAGGAATAAACCGTGGCGGACGTTCCCGGGGTGAAGCCGGAAAGGGCGATGTTCGCCGTGATCGTGTTCGTCGGGTCCTTGTTGATAAGCATCACGCGCGCCGAGCCGTCCGAATGCAGCACGGAGAACGCGCTGAGCAGGGTGTTGTCGCTTGTGGTCTTGATCACCGTGTCGCCGCCCCGTGCGAAATTCGAGAGCAGCTTCATGACGTAGTAGGTTGGATACGGGTCGAAGTAGGTCGTGGAACCGAAGGACGAGGGCGTGGAGAGCACGCCATAGTCGCCATACATGCGCCAACCGTAGAGGGAAGCGCTGTTGTTCTGCGTGTTGTCCTGGCCGTTGCGCAGATCCCACCAGACGAGCGAATTGAATTCCGTCTGCATGATGTTGCCGATGCTGTCCGCCAGATAGAGCCCGTTCACCAGGCTGGTGCTCTGCTTGCCCGGCTCGGCGTAAACCGAGTTGTTCTCGGTCACAACGAGTTCGACGCCCGAACCATAATAGTCGGTGATCTGCTGTCTCAGGTCGGCGGCGTCGTTGGGCCAGGTCTTGGCCTTCTGCAGCAGACCCGAGTCGGACTCCGCATTGGCCAGCGTCGTGTCATGCAGCGGCGTCTGCTCGTAGCGATGGTAGATCGCGAAATCCGGGGCCGCGCCGATCGACTTCAACGTCGTGAGCAACACGGGCGTCCAGCCGTTGTGGACGCCGCCACCGTTCGGATTCGTGGCCGGATGCGAGGTGTTGTTGACGTAGGTGTCCTGGCCCGTCTCCACGACAACGCCGACCTTGATCGTCGAATCGACGGCCTTCATCTTCGCGATGTAGGATTTTGCCCGTTTGGCGTAGGTGTAGGGATCGTGCGCGACCGCCTGAAAATCCTCCTCCCACGTGCCGTAGCATTCGTTGCCGATCTCCCAATCCTTCAGGCCAAATGGCGCCGAGCGGCCGAGGCGCAGGAAATTGAAACCGTCATCCGTGCCCAGCGCGCTCGATGCCCGCAGGTGAGACCAGTAGCCGGCGGTCTTCCAGTCGGTGGTGCCGTCGCTGCCGATCGTCACGTCCGAGCCGGTGCCCAGCAGGCCGTCGGGCGCATTGCAGTACGCGACCCATGCCGCGGCTTCCTCGGGCGTGCCCGTGCCGTAGTTCACGGTCACGAATGCCTGGCTGTTGATGCCCGAGATGAGCTTCACAAAGCTGTCCGTACCCGAGGCCCAGCTAAAGTTGTTGAGAACATTGTTCGTGTCGACGCCCTTGTTGAGCGTCCAATGGTACGTATCCGAAAGCGATCCACCCGGAATGCGGATCACGCGGACGCCGGCCGCGCCCACGAGCGAGATCGTCTGCGGGTCGGCAACATCGGCGTCCCACATGACCGCGTTCAGGCCGAACACCCGCTCGTCGACTGTGCGAACGGACTGGGCGGCATTGACGGCGACATTGGCGCTCTGGGCCGACGCGGAGAGCGCACCGAGCGCACCGAGGATGGTGAAGGCAGCCGCGCGCACCGCGCGCTCTGCACCGTTGGAACCGAAACAGGAAGGCAGCATCATGGCTAGGGGAACAACCAAGTTAAGCCCTGTCGAATAATGTGCAAGCGGCGGCCCGTCACAATTATAGCATAAACCAATGTCTCGCAAACCGGGGCGCCCCCATGGCGCCCGTTGGGCAGGCGTGCCTCGGGGCTTGATGCGATCGCCAATAAGACAAGGGCGCCCACCTGGCGGCCTCGAGCCGGAAATGGTGGCCGGCCTCAAAGTGGTGGCAAGTCCCGGAATCGAACCGGGGACACAAGGATTTTCAGTCCTCTGCTCTACCAACT
>DASYDZ010000062.1:0-46589 GCA_036499305.1 Candidatus Didemnitutus sp. | reverse complement strand
TATTGTTCGCGAGTTTCTCTCGTGGGCAGCGCGAAATGAAGAAAGAGCCTAACCAGTCGCCAGAGCCAACGACGACATCTGTCACGATCTCTGCTGGCGCAGAGCTCGCGCCAGCTGCCGTCGTGGCTCATCTTTAACGTTTGGTGTCATCGTGAGCGCCACCACATCCATCACATGGGAGCAGCGGATGTTGCCGCACTTGGATAGCCTTGCCGCCAAGATGGTCAGGAGTCGACACTTTGGCTACCTGAAGACTGTCGCCGATTTGTTGGTTGGATTGAGCGGTCCGGGTTGGAGTCGGCTCGCTGACGAGGACCGGATGCGCTACCTGGAGCAGATGCAGATTGATTTTCATCCACGCGGGGTGGGCGATTCCGAGTATGCTACCGATCCAGACTATTCAGCAGTTCTCGATTTGATTCAGTCAGAGGTTCGAGCAGTGAGGCGACGTTTATGACACCTAACCATGCGCTGCAGCGAACCCGGCCATCGCGCTCCGGTTGCAATCGTGGCGTCCCGCGGGCCGGGTCGCTGAGCTTGGGTCGTTCGGCAAGAATTCATGAAAACTAGAATTATCGCGCTCTATGGTCCGGCGAATGTCGGAAAGACTACCACCTTGAAGATTGTCTTGGTCTCCCTGGAAAAGCGCCGCGGTGCTGTCTCGACCCGCTTCATCGACCTGACAGATATTCGAGCCATCATTTCGATCGGCAAGCTAAAGATTGGCATCGAGAGTCAAGGAGACCCCGCAAGCAGATTGCCTGAGAGCCTGAATCTATTCATTCGCGAAGGTTGTCACATCATTATTTGTGCGACCAGAACGCGGGGAGCTACCGTCGACGCTGTGAAGGCTCACGCCGCGAGAGAAGATATTACGTGGATTCAGAAGATTTCCTCGGCTACCGAAAATGAACGAAGCAGACTTGATGCGGCGTGTGCATCAGAAATCTTAGCGAAGATCCCATGAAGCCGAACCAGGCAGTACAGACAACTCCGGGGCTTCGCCCCTCCGTGTCTGACCTTTAACGTTAGCCAGAAAATGCAGGCCATCGTCAAAGCCGCGGCGTCAATGAGGAGGACGCATCTTGCCATCGGTCAGCCGATGAAGATCAACGAGGGGTTCAAGGAGGCGAATATCGCTCATGACGTGTCGGCAGCTTTTCGGAAAGAAGGCTATTACGTGTTTCCTGAATTTCCGTTCAGTGGCGGTTCGATCGATGCGGTGTTCATTCGCGACGGAGAGGTCGTGGTTTGCGAGTGGAAGCGTATGCACCGAAGGTCGGCGCTGGATATCACGGAGCAGACTGCTCGTATGTTGCGTTTCGATCCCCGCCGTGAGTTGGCGGACCACGGTTTTCAGATTACCCCATCTGTCAGCAGATGTCTTTGGGTCTGCGATTCGTGGTTCGACGAAGATGTCGAGTGGTGGTTTGGACGCTCGAGTCCAATTCGTCCGCCACGTCCCTTCGACGCCACTTGGTCTTTGGGAAAAGAAGATTTTCCGAGCCTTAGATTTCAAAAGTATCCCGATGAGAAATGGACGTATTCTTGGCTTTGGGCGTGGTGCGAAAAAAGGCTAACCAGTCGCTAGAGCCAACGAGTGTGCTTGGCACGTCGGCTGCGGAGCAGCCTTTGGTGCCAAGCACACTCGTGGCTCATCTTTAACGTTAGACTGAAACGCGGCGGCGACTTTATTCGCGTCAGTTCCACCCGAGAACGAGGGGTTCGGAATGGTTGAAGATTGCGTCAGCTTCCTAAAAAGGAAAAGAAAAGGCCTGCCGAACCAAATCACTACAGACAACTCCGGGGCTGCGCCCCTGCGTGTCTGACTGATGGCGTTGGGCAAAGAATGAAGCTCGCTCTTGCATTGCTCACGATCGTCTCGGTGCTCGGATGGCTTTCCGCCTTGCTGAGCAGGAATAACTCGCTTCTCGATATCTTCGATCATCGCATCGAGGGCACTACGAATTTCGTCCCAAGAATCTACGCGGATGATCGTAAATGGGATTTCTTTCATTTGCCGAACGTTAAAGATGAACCACGCCGGCAGCTGGCGCGAGGCCTGCGTCAGCAGGGATAGTGACAGCTGTCGGCGTTGGTTCTTTATCCAGGAGAGATGGTCACGTTAGATTTTCCTTCCGACTACCGCGGTCCATACGGATTTCAGTATCGTCGCGACAGTCGGCTACTTGTCATCGTCCACGCCGAAGGGTTCCGTTGGCCGATTTACACGAGTTACTACATTTGGGATGGCGCGAAGATGAGACTCCTGAAGACCGAAAAGAAAGAGCCCAACCAGCCGCCAGAGCCAACGGCCCCGAGCCGTCATGGTTCACCTTGAACGTTGACCTAGCCAAAAAGCCGTGAAATCCAAAACAACAATAATCAAGAGGGCAATTGTCATAGCCGGGTTTCTGTTGCTGCCGCTCACGGCAGCGGCCCGAAAACCGATTCAAGTCTGGGTTCCGGTGGAGAATCCGCCCAAAACACTCGCGAGCAAGCCTCCGACAGCACAAGACTTCAATGCGCTCTTCAGGGGGTTTCTGGGCACTGAAGCGGTCGATGTGAGCAAGGACGATGTCACTCCGGAGCTGACTAAATTTTTCAGCAACAAGACATCGAATGGTCTCTACGGGCGCCTGAAGATCAAGGAGCCGCCCTACGAAGGCACGATCGTTGTTAGTCCCGAGAGGATCAATGGTCAGCAAATCGTGATGGTTGCGGTGCGGATGGCCTACGCCAACAAGCACTCATCGGTGAAGACGCTGCACGTGGAGTATATCCAGATCGTTTTCTCGAAGACCGGAAAGTTTGTGGAGGTTCGAAACGGTGTGCCCACGACCCAGGACTTTTGAGATGGCTAACCATTGGGCGCAGCCGACGCCCAATGTCGGGCGCGGCTCATCACGACGTTGGGCAAAGAAAGGTGAACCTCAGGCAGAAGCCGCAGTTTTGGGAATTATCCACCATCCATTGACCTTTGCGGCAATCAACCGAACCAGCCCGAGCCCATCCTGCAGTCGCGGGCGCGGTGCCGATGCCCGGCGCTGACGGCGTCGCGGCAATAATTTCCCCCAACGTCGTCGTTTTTTCGCCCGGGCCCGGGGGCGCCGGCAAGTCGCGGCGAAATAACCCCCCCAACATGCTTCACGCAAAAGGGTTAGGCCGTGCGTGCGCACCTGGGCCTGGGTTTTGCATCATGGCCGGACAATGCCCGCGCCCGGAAAAATCACGACCACCCCAAGCCCGCGAGAAGGGAAGGATTGATGTCGGACTCGCCGCGCCCGCGCCTGCTCTATTTCAACGGTCCCTGGGATTATCTCGGGGAGCGACTGCGGATTTCATACATCGATACGTTCCGTCGGCTGCTCGAACAGGATTTCGAGGTGATTCCAGCGGAGGGCGACCGCGACTTTCGCCGCGAGGTGGAGACGCATCGCCCCGACATGGCGCTGTTTCACGCGGGCACGGAGTCACCGCTCGAACGCGAATCGAACATCCGCCACACGGACGCCTTTCCCGATCTTCCGCGCGCCGGATATGTTTTCCGCGATCCGTTCAGCCCGTCGCGACTCGCCTCGATGAACCGGCTCCGCGCGTGGGGCGTGAACCAGGTGTTCACCGATTTCCGCGCGTCGGATTCGCCGATTCCGTTTTTCGCCGACAGCATCTATCTGCCCTGGTGGGCGGACGACACGACGTTTCGCGACTACGGCGAACGCAAGAGCATCCCGATCACGCTCGCCGGTTCCGGGTGGCTGACCCGCAAGTTCTATTCGTGGCGCCATCCGATCTTCATCGAGCTCGCGCGGCGCCTGCCCGTCTACCACGTCCCGGCGTTCGAGACGCACCAGAAGAATGATGCCTACGTCGGCGAGTCGTACGCCCGCCTGCTCAACCGCAGCCTGATCGCGGGGGGCTGCGGCACCGTCTGCCGCTACCTGACGCTGAAGCTCCTGGAGATTCCGGCGTCGCGCTGCTGCCTGCTGACCGAGGAAACCGAGGTCATGAAGTCGCTCGGGTTTCAGGACGGCGTGAATTGCATTTTCGCGGAGGAGAAGAATGCCGTCGCGAAGGTCAGCGCCATTCTCGACGACCCCGCACGGCTGCAGGCAATCACCGAAGCGGGATACGAGCTCGTCCGCTGGCGCCACACCCAGGGCAGCCGCCGGATGATCCGCGAATGGCTCGACCTCTGGCGCCGGCGCGCGCCTGGCGAACGCGTGGTGCAGGGTCACCCGCTCGAGCCGCTGCGGCTGGCCCGCCCGGGCGAGATTCTCGCGCCGGCGTTCCCGACCGAGAATCCGTTGCTGGAAAAACTGCAATCGGGCTACCGATTTTTGGGCGAACGCCGCTGGACCGACGCCATCGAAACCTTCACGGGCGTCCTCGACGCGATTCCCTACGTGGCCGAGGCGAGCCTCGGCATCGCGATGGCACGCCTGGAAATGGGCGAGCCCGCCGCCGCGCTGCCGTATCTCGAGCACATTTTCGCCATGCAGGCCAAGCTCTGCAATTATCCGCGTCCGGACCCGATCAGCCTGGCGTACGCCGCCGTCGCCTGCCTGCGGGTCGGGCAGCCGGACACCGCCTTCGGCCTGCTGGCGCGCCACGGTCGCGTGCGGCATCCCGCCTTGAACGCCCTGCGCTGGCACGTCGCCCGGCATTGGCGGAAATTCCGCTCCCGTCACGCCGGCTGGGCGGCGGACGAGAACAGCGAGATTCAGAATTCCGAGTCCATCCACCTTTTGCCGCCGCGTCCGTTCGCGGAGTGGCTTGAACACTGGTCCGTCCAGGTCCCCGTGGCGCAGCCCGCCACCGTTCCCGCCTGACCATGGTATCCCTCGCCCGACCGCGCCTGCTCTATTTCAACGGCCCCTGGAATTATCTCGGGGCGCGGATCCTGAATTCGTACATCGATCCTTTTCGCCGTTTGCTCGAACAGGACTTCGACATCGTCTCGGTGGAGGGCGACCGCGATTTTCGCGTCGAGGTGGAGACCCACCGCCCGGATGTCGTGATGTTTCACACGGGCAGCGAGGCGCCGGGTGAGCCCGAGGTTGACATTTCCAACACGGACGCGTTTCCGGAGATTCCGCGGCTCGGCTACATGTTCCGCGATCCGTTCAGCCCGTCGCGCATGCCGACCATGAACCGCCTGAAGGCGTGGCGGGTCGACCAGGTGTTCACCGATTTCCGCCCGACCGACTCGGCGGCGCCGTATTTCCGCGACACGATGTACCTGCCCTGGTGGATCGACGACACCGTGTTTCGCGACTACGGCGAGGCCAAGGAATTTGCGGTGACCCTCACGGGATCCGGCTGGCGCTCGAAATGCATCTACGTCTGGCGCTCCGAGGTCTGCCTGGAATTGCTGCCCAAGGTGCCGATCTTTCACGCGCCCAGCCTCGGCAACCGGCAGAACGGACACGACTATGTCGGCGAAAGCTACTCGCGGCTGCTCAATCGCAGCCAGTTCTCGGCCGGTTGCGGCACGGTGAACCGCTACCTGACGATGAAGCTGCTCGAGATCCCGGCCTCGCGCTGCTGCCTGATCGCCGAGGAAATCGAGGTTCTCAAGGCGGCGGGCTTTCGCGACGGCGAGAACTGCATTTTCGCGACGAAGGAAAACGTCGTGGACAAGGTCCGCACGTTGTTGTCCGACCCCCGGCGCCTCCAGGCCATCACGGACGCGGGCCACCGGCTGGTGCATGACCGCCACACCCAGCGCAACCGCCGGCAGTTCGCCGAGTGGTTTGCCCTGTGGAAGCGCCGCCAGCCAGGCGATCGCATCGTGCAGGTGAATCCGCTCGAGCCCTTGCAACTGATCCCGGCGGGCGCGACCGTGCCGGCGAACACCTTTCCGGCGGAAAATCCCCTGACGGAAAAACTGGTGCGAGGTTACGAAAGCCTGGCGGCCGCACGCTGGGCCGATGCGCTGCCCAAGTTCGAGGAGATCGTCGGCATCATCCCATGCGTGGCCGAAGCGCGCCTCGGCGCGGCTCTGTGCCTGCTTCGGCTCAATCGCGTGCCCGAGGCAATCGCTCACCTCGGCTACAACGTGAACCTGATGGTGCGGCACTTCGGTTACCGCTGGCCCGATCCGATCGACCTGGCGTTCCTCGCGGTTTGTCATTTTCGCGCCAAGGATGCGCGCACTGGCGTCCAGCTCCTCGCGAGTTTCGAGACGCTGCGACATCCGGCGCTCAACGCCATGCGCTGGATCGTGGCGAAGAGCAGCCCGGCCCTGGCGGCCCGCCCGGTGTTCCAGGTTTCCGAGGGCGACAACTCCTCCAACGTGGAATCGATCCACGTCCTTCCTCAGACGACCTTTCCTGAGTGGGTTGGCGCGTTGATGGCGGGAATTCGCGGCTGAGCCGGACTCATGCAGTTGGATGTGCTCTTGCGAGTGACAGGACCTGTACTGAACGGTGGAACCCGACCTCCGGGCGGGTTCGCAAGACTTTCATAGGAGAACCGGCCCGGGAGGTCCGGTTCCACCTTGGCTCAACGGTATGATTTTGGCTGAGGCCTCGCGGGCCGGGTGGGGATCGATGTCCTCATCGATCAGCGATCATTCACGAAACGCACGAACGAGCGAAAACGGGACGAAGCCCGACGAGATGCGGCTGCAACCAAGGGACGCGCCGAATAGAGCGACGCTAGACCCGGCGGAGAAGTCTCGAAGCATGCGATCGGTGCAAATGGCCGAGCGGTTGCCCGCCGCGCTGATTTCGCGGCGTGGAAAATATTTCCCGGTGCCGGCGGAGAAGCCAGGAGGCACCCGCAAAAGACATCATAAGCGATTGAGGAATAAAATGATGCATCCTGCCGATTCTCATTGGCAGACCACTTGCTCAACGGGCATTGCATGAATTTACCGGACAAAGATTTGCCCACCGAACTCCCCTCCGATCCGGCCAAGTCAGCCTCGGGCGCATCGTCTGGCGGCGACGCCGACCTCCTGCGATCGCTGGCCGCCGCGCGGACGGCCGAAGATTGCCTGGCGCTCGCGGGTTCCGCCGAGCAGCAATCCCTGCCGGCGGTGGCGAACGAATGCCTCACCCGCGCCATCGGCCTCGATCGCAACAACCAGGCCGCGCTGCTCATGCTCGCGGGTCGCACCTGGGAGTCCGGCGACGCCGTCTCGACCTATGTCCTGCTCGAGGAAACCAGCCGCGCCGGATTGCTGCCGGCCGACGTCGAGGCGCTTCTGGCCGACCTCCGGGGCCGGGTGGCCCACGAGGCCGGTCTCGAGAACTATCTTCGCGCCGCGGGAGTGGGGTCTCGCGCCATCTCGGAATCCCCGCGTTCGATCCTGCTTCTGACCAATCTTTTTCCGCCGCAGGAACTCGGCGGTTACGGGCGCATGATGTGGGAATTCGCCCATGGCCTGATCGCGCGCGGGCATCGCGTGCGGATCCTGACCTCCGATGCGACTGAATTCGCCAAAACGCCCACGTCGGATGAAGTGGCGATGGAAGCCCTGGTGGAACGAAAGCTCCGCCTGCACGGAACCTGGGTGGGCGGCCGTCCCGCGCCTGTCACCGATCGCGCCGAGCTGGTGCGCCGCATCGGGGAAAACGCTGCGCTGGTCCGCGCCGCGATCGACGACTTCCGGCCTGACCTGGTTCTCGCGGGCAACATCGACTTCTTCGGCGTCTCCATTTTTCAGCCGGCCTTTCAGGCGCGAATTCCGGTGCTCCACGCGCTGGCGAACGCGTCACCGGGTTACCCGGCGGCCGAACAGCCGCGCGATCCCGGCTACTGGGTCGCAGCCTGCAGCCGCTGGAATGGCGAAGTCTTCGGTCAGGCGGGTTTCACGCCCGCCCGCCTGGAAACGCTCCATCCCGGTGCGCGCATCGATCGCTTTTTCCGCTTTTTCCTGCCCGACGTCCGGCGCCTCCGCATCTGCTACGCGAGCCTGGTGCTGCCGTACAAGGGCGCTGACACGCTGGTCGACGCGCTCGGCCGCCTCCACGAAGCCGGAATCGATTTCTGCGCCGAGATTGCCGGCGATGCGCCCGACAAGGATTTCCTCGCCGATCTGCGCGGCCGCGTCGCGCGGCGGGGCATGGAGGCAAAGGTGACCTTCACCGGGTTCCTCGATCGCGCCGGACTCGCGGCGCTCTTCGCCCGCAGCAACGTCCTGGTTTTCCCCAGCATTTTCAACGAACCGTTCGGCATCTCGCAGGTCGAGGCGCTGGCCTCCGGCCTCGTCGTGGTTTCGAGCGGCACGGGCGGAGCGAAGGAAATCGTGCGCCACGGCGTCGATGGACTTCTGTTCGCGCCCGGAAACAGCGCCAGCCTGGCCGAGCAGCTCGTCCGGCTCGCGCGCGAACCCGGGCTGATGACCCACCTGCAGAAGCAGGGACAGGCGCGCGCCGCCCAGTTTTCCGTCGAGGAAGCCGTGCATGGGATCGAGCGGCTCGCCGCCGGCATGCAGGACGCGCAGGTGTTGCGCGAGCTGAACGAACTCGCGCCGACCTTCGGGTCCTGAACCGGTGCCGATCGATTCCATGGCCGTCTCCCCCGCCACGCGGCCCGCGCCGGTCCCGGCCGGCGGTCTGTCCGAGGCGGCGGCCGCCCGCGCCGAGTTCGCGCGCGGAAACCACCCGGCCGCGCTGCAACTCGCCTGCGCGGCCTTGCGGCGCGATCCCGCCTGCGCCGACGCCTTCGTCATTCTCGGCGAACTGGCCCTGGCCAAGCCGCAGGGTGAATCCGTCGCCGACAACCTTTTCCGCCAGGCGCTCGCGCTGCGCCCGACCGACGCCACGGTGCAGCGCCTGCTCGCGAAGGCTCTGCTGCTCCAGGGCAAGTTGAACGAAGCCGCCCCGCTCGTGTCCCGTGCGATCCAGGCGCAGCCCCGCGATCCGGCCACGTTGCTGCTCGCCGCGCGGCTGCATCTCGCCACCGGCCGCCTGGACGAGGCGGAGAAAATACTCCGGTCCGCCGTCCACTTTCATCCCCAATGGCGCGAGGCGGCCGGAATCCTCGGCGATGTCGTCAAACGCCGCGGCGCATTGGCCGAGGCGCTGGTCTGGCATCGTCGCGCGGCGGGCGCCCGCGGTCCGGTTGAGCCGGTCGATTTCGGAACGGGAAAGGCACGCGTGGCGTTCCTGGTGCAGTATCCGCAAGGCTGGACGAGTTTGAAGAGTGTCTGGGCGGCGTTCCGCGCCGACCACGATTGCGCGGTCACGGTGATTGCCTGTCCCTTCAAGCACCCCGATCCGAACTCGGAGGCCATCTACGGATTTCTGGAAAAGGAGGGTGTGCCGTTTGTCCGCTGGACCGACTTCAAATGGGAGGCGGGTTTTGCCGACGTGCTCTTTGTGCAACTGCCCTATGACGACACGCGTCCGGCGCCGTTGCGGATACTCGAGCTGCTCAAGCTGGTTCCCCGCCTGGCGTACGTGCCCTACGCGCTCGAGATCGGCGGCGGGGCCGAGAACATCAACCTGCTCACCAACCAGCCGCTCCACCGGATGGCCTGGGCGATTTTCGCCCGGAGTTCCCGGCACAAGACGGCATTCGCCCGTTCCTGCATCGCGGGCGACGGGCATGTCGCGATCACCGGCCATCCCAAGATGGACGCGCTGCGCCAGCTCGCGGAGGCGGGCGACGACGGGCTGGTCCGCTTCGCGCAGGGGCGCAAGCTGGTCGCATGGAATCCGCATTTCGACGTTCGACCGGACGGCTCGGAATGGGGGACGGGTTATTCCACCTTTCTGCGGTGGCAGAAATTCATCGTCGCCGAATTCGCCCGCCGGCCGGATCTCGCGCTGGCGATCCGCCCGCATCCGCTGTTCTTCGACACGCTGAAGCAGCGGCGGGTCATGACCGACGAGGAGATCACCGACTTTACCGCCCGGTGCGCCGCGGCCGGCAACATCCATCTCGACCGCCGGCCCTCGTATCTGCCGATCTTTGCGGCTTCCGCGGCCATGCTGTCCGATGCGTCCTCGTTCGTGCTGGAATATGCCGCGACCGGGAAGCCGCTGCTTTACCTGCACAATCCGCTGGGCCCGGGCCTGAACTCCGACGGCGACTTCGTGCGGACGCACGCCGCCACCGCCGAGACGGAAGCCGGGATCGCGCGGTTTCTCGATGGCGTGGCGGCCGGTGACGACCCGACACGCGCGGCGCGCACGGAGGCGTTTCGGCGCGAATGCATGCATCTCCCGGCCGAAGGGGCCGGGGAAACGATCCGTCAGGTCACGCTGGCCCGGCTCAAGCAGGAGTCGCCCGTGCCGGGATCCATCGCCGCCGCCGGCTGAGGCAGCCGCCTCTCAACCATTATCATATCATGACCAAGCATATCACCGGCATCATTCTCGCGGGCGGGTCCGGCAACCGTTTCGAAGCCGATGTGCCCAAGCAGTTCTGTCTGCTGAATGGGCGCATGGTCATCGAGCACGCCGTGGCGACGTTCCGCGCCTCGGGCTTGTTCTCCCAGATCATCGTGGTGCTGGCCGCGGAATGGCTGAACGATCCGCGGGCCGCCCTCGGCGACGTCAATATTGTCGGCGGCAACACCCGCAACGAGTCGACCTGGGCCGCCCTGCAGGTGTGCCCCGCCGACACCGATCTCGTGCTCATCCACGACGCGGCGCGGCCGTTCATCACGGAGGAGATCCTGCGCGATTGCGTCGAGGCGCTGCAAACCCACGACGCGGTCGACGTGTGCATTCCGGCCGACGACACGATCGTCAGGGTGGAGGACGGCTTCATCGAGAGCATCCCGGACCGGCGCAAGCTCATGCGCGGCCAGACGCCCCAGGGGTTTCGTTTCGGCCCGTTGTTTGCGGCCTATCAGGCCAGTCTCGGCCGGCTGGACGCCACCGATGACGTCGGCATTTTTCTCCGCCAGGGCGGGCACTGCAAGGTCGTCGCCGGTTCGCCTTTCAACCTGAAGCTGACCTACCCGCAGGACCTGTTCGTGGCCGAGCGCATCCTGCAGTATCGCCCCGCCAGTCCGAACCGGCCGCTGGATCTGCGCGCCAAGCAGGTGCTTCTCCTCGGGGCGACCGGCGGCATCGGCTCGGTCGTCCATGAGGTGCTCCGGCGCCACGGTACGATCGTCACCGCGCCGACGCGTCGGGAATGGGATCTCCGCAACCCGCAAGTGCCGGCGGCGCTCCTTCGTCCGTGGGACGCCGTGATCCACTGCGCGGGAATTCTCAACAACGAGAGCGGCGTTGCCGCGGTAGATGAGCTCTTCGCGATCAACTTCCGCTCGGTGGTGGCCGTGACCGATCTCGCCCGCCACTCCATGCGCGACGGTGCGATTGTCGTGGTCGGCTCGAGTTCCGCCATGAAGGGCCGCGACAACATTCCGCTCTACGCCGCCTCCAAGGCCGCCGTGAACAATTTCGTCGAGGGTATTGCACCCGTGCTCCTGCGGGAAAAAGGGGTGAAGATCAACTGCGTCAATCCCGGCTGCGTGAACACGCGGATGGTTGCCAACCGGACCATCACCAATCGGGACCCGCTCGAACCGGCGGATGTGGCCGAGACCATCGTGACCTACACGCAGCCGCTCGACACGGGGCAGATCATCAATATCCGGAAATACATGCACAGTGGCGACGGCCATGTTGCCGGCCGCACAGCCCGCCGGGTGGCGTGACATGCCTTCGGGCCGACAGTCCGCGGGACGGGGCCGGCGTCGCGTGCGCGTGATCCATTATTGCTCCTGGGCGGATTCCCTTCAGCCCGCCGCGGAATTCCTGGCCGCGCTTCCCGCCGCGGATCTGCGCGCCCGCGTGACCGCGCCCGATGATCCCAAGGCCCTCGCGATGGCCCGGCTCGATCGCGACTGGCATGCGGAAAATGTCCGCGTCTTCGCCGCGATGAATCACCCCGATATTGAATTCCTCGAGGCATGGGTCGTGGGTGCCACGGGCATGCAACACCTCGTGGGATTGTCCGTGCCGGCGGGCGAGGACTGGTGGGTCATCTTCATCGGTCAGCAGCCGCAGCATCTGGCGAAGGTGGCGGGCTCGCTGTTCGGTTTCCTGCGGCGGCGCGGGATGCGGATTCTTCATTACGCCTATGACGAGGCGAGCCGGACGATGCCGTGCTTTGCGGCGATCGCCCCGCAACTCGATGTGCTGATTCATGACGAGAGCCCGCTCGCCGAGGAAGGCGCGCGCCTCCTGCGTCCGGACTGCCTGCAGATTCACCGGAGCTGGGTGGCCAACGTCGAGCCATTCGCGCAGCCGTTCATGTCGAACCCCGAGCCCCGCATCCTTTTTCTCGGTTCGGAAATGGGCTTTACGCCGCACCGGAGGCGGCAGGTGGAATTTCTCACCCGCGAATTCGGCGACCGCCTGGTGGCGATCCACGATCATTCCGTGTCCGTGGAAACGCGCGCGGAGTTCGCGTCACGTTTCCTCGTCAGCTTGTGCCCGGAAGGACGGAAATTCTCGACCCCGGCCATGGCCGGATCGCACACCGACCGCCCCTTCTGGTCCGGCTGCCTGGGCATGGTGCCCGTTGCCGAGGACTCGCAGAGCGGGGGCCGGTTGGAGGCGCTGCACCGCGCCGGGTTGATCATCCGCTACCCGCATGGTGACCTTGCAGCCCTGCGCGCGGCCTGCGGGAAGGCGCTGGCGGCCACGACGGAGGAACGCCGCCGCACCTACAATCATTTCAACGGACGGGAAACCGTTGGCATCGTCGTCGCGGACCAGATCGCCGCCGCCCAGGCCCGCGTGGGTGCGTTGAGTTCAGTGGCCTGACCGCGGCACCGGACCGGAGGAGCAGTTCAGTGACATTTGAACCGGGCCGCGACGACGGACCGTCGAAGACGAATTACGAACGTGGAGAGAGGCTGGACCGCACTCGCTCTACGCATTGCGGGTGGCGGCGATGACGCACGCCTGAATTTTCCCGCAGACCTGACGCTGACCGAAGCGTTGGCTGAGCGCGGCCGTGGCGACATCCGTCGCCTCACCCAGGATCGAGGTGCCACGTGCCTCGATTTCGTTGCGCAGCGGCGTGCCCTGACAGTATGCGATCGCGACGATTCGCGCCGATTCGGCCCGGCTCGGAGTGGTGACTGTATCGAAGGCATTGATGCCCGTGAAGCCGCCTCGAAAGAGATCACCGGCGATCACCTTTTGGTCAAAGTAGCCGTGCGGCAGCCGGGCGAGGAATCGGAGAGGATCGGTCGGGAACAGGCCCGCCAGCGCATGAGTCACGCAGTCGGCGAATTCGTTGTCTTCTATTCGATCCCAAACATTGAACAGGAACGTTCCGCCCGGGCGGAGGACTCGCCGCGCCTCCGCGAAGGCCGCGGCCTTGTCCGGAAAGAACATGGCACCGAACTGGCACACCACGGCATCGAAGGACCCATCGGCGAACGGCAGGCTCATTGCATCCGCCGGCCGCCACGTCACTGAACGAGTTGTGCCAATGCTGATGGCGTGATCGAGCATGGGCTGGTTCAGGTCGGTGGCCACGATGGATGTGTCGGCGGGCAACTGGGCTGCCAAATGGCGCGTGACCACCCCGGTCCCTGCTGCGATCTCCAGAACAGCCGTCGGCTTCAGCAAGGACACCCGGCGGGTCATGTCCCGCGCATACGGCTCAAAGATCAGGGGCACCAGGTACTGCTCATATAACTGTGCAACGGATCCGGAGAAAACGGGATTGGCATTGAGGGAGGTCATGATGTTCGAATTCCAAAAGCACAGGCGACGAGGCCAATGCCTATAGTGGCTTCGGCACAATTGCCATCAGACAGTGGGATTCGGGTAAGATATTGCATCATGAATTTTCAGCCCGCCGTCAAAAGATGAGCCATGGCACCGGTTGGTGGCATTGGCTGGCGCCCGGTTCGATGTTTGCCAGCGGACGCCTGAGCCGGACTCATGCAGATGGGGGTGGAACGCGTTGTCTCAACACGTTCGCGAATCGAAGCGCTTTGAGGCGATACGCTTCAAGTCGGGCGGGTCCCCGGCGGCCATGACCGCGCCCACATCTTCACAGGGCCTTCAGTAATAGCGGCAAAAATCGCGCCTGTTCATCCATCGGCGCTGCCCGCTGCCCGCAAACGACGGCACCCATGCGGCGGTAAAATCCTTCCGCATGCGGATCGCCTTCGATTCTCATGACGACGGCGCCCGCGTCTCGTGCCGTTGCTTCAGCATGCACAAATAGTGCCCGACCAATGCCACCCCGCATCGCGGACGGAATAACCCAGAGATGATCCAGCGCCGCTTCACCGGCATGCAACTGAAGGGCATGGAAACCGACCATCCTCTCCTCCGCGAAAGCAATGAAGGTTGGATTCGTTCGGATGTAGTCGGACGTGACGGTGAGCACATCGGCCCAGCGGTGAATCCAACTTTCCGGATAGCCCCAGTGTCCCTTGGCGGCGACCGCGATGCCTGTCAGGGCGCCGGCATCTTCGGGGCGCGCTCTGGCGATCTTCATTTTTGTCCGACGTTTCCGCTCAGCCACGCCCCGGGAGCGCGGGCTGTGGCGGTTGGCTGGACTCCCTGGTCCTGGCGACAAACCATTCGAGCACGGCCAGTCGTGCGTTACTGCAAAAGAAACTTTCCCGCCTTCCCGTCCTTGACGCCCAATGTTGCGAGAGCGTCATCGCCGCCGTCCTTGAATCTCAGACGCCACAGATGCACTTGATAGCCATTTTGATTCAGCTCGCCGAGATACTCGGCCTCATATCCTTGCCTGGCGCGCGGCTCCAACTCTTTGCTCACACGCTGCAACATGCGCTTGGTGATGGCTGCCTGCAGGCTGGAGTCACACTCCGCAATAAAGCCGTCGTAGTTGTTGGACACCGTTGCGGCCATCAAGGTCTTGAAGATGACCTGAGTTGATTTATCCGGCTCGGCCTTTGCGGAAGCAGTCGTGAGCAAGGCTGCCGCTGCGAGGAGCATGAATTTGATGGTTCTGTTCATCTTCCTGGTTCCTTGGTTGTGTTTATGTGGCTGGGGTCTTGTGGCCTGACGTTTTCTTCAAGGCCGTTGGCTCGGGCGTGTGGTTGGACTCCGTGCTCAACGCCAACGAACCCAAGGTTTTGCCGCCGAAGCCCATGACCACGATTTTTGATTTTCACCGCACCCGACGCAAAGATTTTCCGATCAGCAATCGAGGTCGCCCAATAACCGGGCGGGCATCAGGCCGGTCGCGGTCTCCAACCAAGCCATGCGAGCGTTGCGCCCAGCAGGGTCAGCACGAGCGGCAAAATCGGATTAAACAGCGCCAGCGTGAAGCACAACACGGTGCCGAGGCCCACGCTACAGGTAACGATGATGGCGCCATAAGAGGTCCAGCGTGGCTTGAAGATGAGCAAGGCCCCGACTGTGTCCAAGGCTCCGGTGACATAGCGGAACCACTGTCCCCAGCCGATGGCATCGAAGAATTGAATCGTCCCCATCGTTCCGGTGAGCTTTTCGATTCCGACTCCCAGAAAGGCCAGGCCCAGGAGGATTCGAAGAATCCAGGTTATGATGAGGCGAATCACGCCGGTGGGCTCAGGGCGCATGGGTATCCGGTGATGAATTGAGCGAGCTGAACAATTCTGCCAAGCCTGACGACGAAGATGAGCTGTGGCCGGGTGCCAGTCCGGGCGTCGGCTCGGGCGCTTGGCTAGCCACTTTTCGACGCGCGTTTCGCGTTCCACTCGAGCCGGACCGTCCCGCCGCCATCATGGCCGGGGGCCTCGATGGTACCCTTGATCGTGTCGCCCTCCAGTTTGCCGTGGTACTTCACCACGAACTTGTTGCCGTTGTAATTGCGCACGACGTCGAATTCGAGCACGTCGTCTTGAAGGGAGACGTTGCTGATCGCGGTGTCGCCAAATTGATTGGAGTAAGCCCCGGCGAGTTTGCCGTCCTTCGACTCGAGTTTGAGCGTGGTGTCGATGTCACCGTTCGGCGAGGGAGTGGCCCACTTCCAGGTGCCGGTGGGATCGGCGCCGAAAGCCGTGGCGGCCGCACCGATTGCGAGGAGAGAACAAATGAGGCGAAGCGTTTTCATGGGGTTGAATGATTTGGAGGGTTAACGTTACGAATGTGCCATGGCGGGGCGCAGCTGCATCCCTGAGCAATGATGGAATAGTCGCTCATGCGTTCTTAATCCTGCGTTAGCGGTCAGGCGCGACGGCGCCAGCTGCTCCAGATGATTCGCCAATCTTCAAAGCGACGGCCCGTTTCCATCGATATGCAACGACGGAGGCGCCACTGGCCGGCCCGAGAAGAACGCAATGACACCATCCGCCTTCGCGAAAAGGACGAGCGCCGCAATAAGGTAAAGCCCGATGCGAATCATTTCGGCCGTGAGGTTGGAAAACGCGATCGCATCCGCTTCAGCGGAAGCATGGAGAGTTCGAGCGGCTCTCCAATACGGTCCAACGTATGTGAGAGTTGCGACGGCGTAGAAGAAAAACACCGCCGCCTGAAACCGGACAAAAAACCGAGCCAAGTCTCGTGGGGTCATGATGGTCGTCGGCCGTTTGAGTCATCCGCGATGATAACTCAAACCAATGAAACCGGCATGTTAAGAACCAATACGGACAAAGCAGCCAAAAAAGAAACCAGTGGACGCCTTGAGACCCCCGTCGCCTTCTACGGGAGCGGAAAGACCAAGACCAGGACGGGCCGCGAAACACGCGAATGACGCGAAAGGGTGGGAGGCCGCGCCATTGTGGCCGCTGATGCGGCTTCGGCAACTGGTCCGCCGATCGACTATTTTGCCTCGAAATTGAACTTCACCACTATTTTCCCGCTGACCAGGTTGCCGCCCTGAACGGCCGGAAGGAACGTCCACCCGGGCAGGGCTTTCCGGGCCGCATTGGACAGGCTTTCGTCCGGGGAGGAAATGATCCGAACGTCGGTGACAAGTCCCCGGGAGCTGACACTCACCTCCACCGATACCTGGCCATGGACGCCCCGCGTTTTCGCCTCTTCGGGATACGGTGCGTCGGGTCCGGGAAGGGCGAATGGCGGGTGATCGGAATCGGTCACGACGATCAATCCGTTCGGCAGGCGCACGGCCGCGTGTGTCTCGGTCCTTTGCGCCCCGGGCTCAAACGACGCGCAGCCGGCGAGGAAGAGAAATATAACGGGAAGCAGAGAGGTCTTCATGTTTTTCGCCGGTGGTCCTTGATCAGCCACCTTTAGGGCCGGCGGAGAAAAATGGTTCGGCGTATCCGGGATGTCATGCACAAAACCGACCAAATGAAGAGGTGCGCGTGTTTCGCGGGCGATCCTGAATTTAACCACGGATGACACCGATCGCAGGAATCCAAACGCAATGATTTCCTGCGGGTATTGCGGTCGCCGCAAGCGGCGACCCTACAAGGTTGATTCGGAATCTTTGCGCCCTTTGGCGGCCAAAAAAATGTCCGTGGGATTGGCGCGTTTCCATGAACCGCAATCCGATCGATGAGGGCGAGTTCGTCTCGGGTTGTAGTTAACGCAGACTCCGATGCCTGGCGTTCGCATTTTTCGCGGGCGATCCCGGCGAGAGGATCCCGAACGCAAAAAGACCCCGGGGTAGGACCGGGGTCTTCTTGACGGATAGAGGGGACAGGCCCCTGTCTTAGCCGACGGGAGGCGATCCGGTCCGCCCTTGCCCGGCCGTCCTTGCGGACGGCCGGGGGGTTGGGCGAATCAGAACAACCACTTAGTCAAACTTCGTTACTGGAGCAACCGGAGCGCGATCTGCGAGCTCTGGTTGGCCTGGGCCAGCATCGCGGTGCCGGACTGCACCA
Source organism: Candidatus Didemnitutus sp. (assembly GCA_036499305.1). Classification (GTDB taxonomy): domain Bacteria; phylum Verrucomicrobiota; class Verrucomicrobiia; order Opitutales; family Opitutaceae; genus Didemnitutus. Next base: position 28,843 of record DASYDZ010000062.1, on the reverse strand, counting down.
GGACGTTCCAGCGGGCGAGCTGGGTCGATTCCTGGGCGACGTCCACGTCGCTGATACGGCTGTTGGCGGCCTGGAGGTTCGCCTGGTTGGTCGTAAGGACCGTGGAGGCGAAGTTGAGGCGGCTCTGCTCGGCGCCGTTGGTGGCGCGCATCGTCGCAACGTTTTGGATCGCGGTGGTGATGTCCGACAGGGCAATGCCGCCCAGGGTCGTGACCGAGCTATCGCTGATCGTGCCGACACCGGACGTCGAATCACCGAGGTCCTGCGCGGAGATCGTGACCGACTGGGAACCGTCCTGCGACACGCCGACCGTGAGGGACGAGCTGCCGAACAGATTCACGGAGTTGAACGTCTCGCTCGTGAGCGAGGTGAGTTCTCCCTGGAGCTGATTGAACTCGGAATCATAATTCGCGAGGTCGGAGCTGTTCTTGGTCGGGTCGGTGTACAGGGTCTTCAGCTGCGAGATGCGGCTGAGGACCGAGCCGGCGACTTGGAGCACGCCGTCCTGAGTCTGCAGGTAGGACACGGAGTTGCCGATGTTGCTGGCGGCCGCGCCCGAACGGGCGGCGGCAGCGGACAGCTTCATCGACACCGCGAGACCACCGGCGTCATCGGACGGGTTGACGATCTTCGAGCCAGACGACAGCCGGTTCAGGCTGGACTGGAGCATCGAGTTTGACGTGGCCAGGTTGTTTGCCGCAACCGTCGCCGCGTAGTTTGTGTTAATCACGACTGACATGGTATCTATCCTTGATTTTTGCGACCTTCCGTCGTCGCCACGGACCTGGATAATCGGCGCCAGGTCACGCCGTCTGGGGCATATGCCTCAAGAGGTACGACGCGCCGCAAAACGCGCCGAAAGGGGAAAAGAACCCAAACAGACAACCGACTGACAGGCGCTGCGGAGCCGGGGGACTAGTCCGGCCCCGCGCGCGAAGTGCTTACTGGAGCAGCTTGAGCGCGATCTGGGCGCTCTGGTTCGCCTGGGCCAGCATCGCGGTGCCGGACTGCACCAGGACGTTCCAGCGGGCGAGCTGGGTCGATTCCTGGGCGACGTCCACGTCGCTGATGCGGCTGTTGGCGGCCTCGAGGTTGGCCTCGTTGGTCGTGAGGACCGTGGAGGCGAAGTTGAGACGGCTCTGCTCGGCGCCGTTGGTGGCGCGCATCGTCGCGACGTTCTGGATCGCGGTGGTGATGTCGGACAGGGCGAGCGTGGCGAGGCTGGTGACGCCCGAGTCGGAGATGGCCCCGATGCCGGAGGTCGTGTCGCCGAGATCCTGCGCGGAAATCGTGACGCTGGAGGTGCCGTCCTGGGAGACTCCGACCGTCAGGGAGGTCGTGCCGAACAGCGACACGGAGTTGAACGTCTCGCTCGTGAGCGAGGTGAGTTCCCCCTGGAGCTGCTTGAACTCGGAATCATAGTTCGCGAGGTCGCTGGCGTTCTTGGTCGGATCCTGGTACAGGGTCTTGAGCTGGCTGATGCGGCTGAGGACCGAACCGGTGACCGACAGCACGCCGTCCTGCGACTGCAGGTACGAGACCGAGTTGCCGATGTTGCTCGCGGCGGCGCCCGAGCGGGCGGCGGCGGCGGACAGTTTCATCGAGACGGCCAGGCCACCGGCGTCGTCGGCCGGGTTGACGATCTTGGAACCGCTCGAAAGACGGTTCAGGCTCTCCTGCAACTGGGAGTTGGAGGCAGCGAGGTTGTTCGCCGCGACGGTCGCGGCGTAGTTCGTGTTGATAACGACTGACATGGTATCTTCCTTGATTTTTGGCTGCGACGTCCGTGTCGCATTCGGCTCCGGGAGAGAACGGCCCCGGTGCGGGCCGGCCTGAGTTTCTGATTCGCGGCACCCTGCTTATCGGCCCGACTCCCGATTTTATTTAGGCGGTTGGCACGGAATTATTTTTTGCCGGGGTCGGGCCGTGCCGGCCGGCCGGCGCGGTTTCGCTCGCAGAAATCCCTGCCGCAACCGGCCTCAGCGCGTGGTTTTTGGCCTATCGCGGGCTTAACTCGCGGAAGGATGTGCCGATGAGGGGTGTGGACCATTGTCCGCCCCACACCGCACCATGTCTGGCATCCAAATTTCCGGCCTCGTGGCCAACTCCGCCTTCGACTGGAAGTCGGTCGTCGACCAGTTGATTGCCGCCGACAGCACCCCCATTACCACGCTGCAGACCTCGCAGACGACGAACACCAACAAGGTCACCGCGCTCCAGGGTCTCAGCAGCGCGCTCCTCGATCTCCAGACTTCGCTCCAGAATATCCGCGCCAACGATTACTTCTCCAGCCGCACGGTTGCGAGCGACACCGCGGACACGACGTGGACCTCGAGTTCGTCGAATGGTGCTCCCATCGGTTCGTATACCTTTGATGTCACGCAGCTTGCGACCGCGGCGAAAATCGCCGGTGCGGGCAACATCGGCTCGGGCCTCAATGCCGATGCCGACGTGTCCGGGCTCACGATCGCCAACCTCAACACCGCCGTGCCGGTGTCCGCCGGCGTGTTCACGGTCAATGGCGCCCAGGTGACCATCGCGACGACCGATTCGCTGCAGGATGTCTTCGACCACATCCATGCCGCGACCGGGAACGACGTCACGGGTTCATACGATCCGGCCACGGACACCATCAACCTGACGAGCGCCAGCGGGAACGTCATCCTCGGCGCTGCCAACGACACGAGCAATTTTCTCCAGACGATGAAGCTGTCGAACAACGGCGGCGGCTCCACCACCAGCACCGCCGCGCTCGGCACCCTCAAGCTGTCGGCGACGCTGGCGGACTCCGGCCTGGCGACGCCCCTCACCGGCCTCGATGCGAGCGGGAACGGCTCCTTCCAGATCAACGGCGTCACGATCAGCTACAACGCCACGACCGGCTCGCTCGCCGCGCTGATCAGCTCGATCAACCAGTCGGGCGCCGGCGTGACCGCGAGCTACGACACGGCGAACGACCGCCTCATGCTGGCCAACAACTCGACCGGCGACATCGGTATCGGATTCGCGGATACGACCGGCAACCTCCTGGCGGCCCTCGGCCTCACCACGGCGGCCGGCGGCGCCTTTTCCCGCGGCAGCAACGCGCAGTTCACCGTCAACGGCGGCGCGGTCCTTTCGAGCATGAGCAACACCCTCGACAGCACGGTCACGGGCCTCACCGGCCTCAGCGTGACGGTCAACTCCAAGACCACCCAGACCGTCTCGGTGGGCAGCGACACGGCGACGATGCAGTCGGCCATCCAGGATTTCATCACCAAGTTCAACGCCGTCCAGTCCTTCATCCAGACCAACACCAAGATCACCTCCACCGGCACCGATGTCACCACCTCCGTGCTCTCGGACAACCACGAGGTGCAGAACTGGGCCGGCGAGCTCCAGACGCTCGCCTTCGGCGGAGTCACCGGCCTCACCGGCACGGTCCAGAGCCTCGACAACCTCGGCATCGGCTTTACGGGCACCACGGGACAGCTCTCCGTGCTCGACAGCGACAAGCTCGCGGCGTCCCTGGCGAGCCATCCCGACGACGCGAACCAGTTCTTCAATTCCGCCACGACCGGATTCGTCTCCAAGATGTACGGTTACCTGACCAACATCGTGAGCAACGACTCCTCGCAGCAGTCCGATCTCACGAAGGCCAACAGCGATCTGGACACGCAGATCACCACGCTGCAGGGCCGGCTTGATGATGAACGGACACAGTTGACCAACGCCTTCATTGCGATGGAGGATGCGCAGTCGAACGCCAACAACCAGAGCACCTACCTGACCAACAGCTTTTTCAAGAGCAGCAGTTGATGCGCCCCGCGTCCCCCCTCACGCCCCGTTTCATTCTCATCGTGCTCGCGACCATCATGGTCTCAGGCCTGCTCGGAGGCTGCGCGAACATGCCGGCCTTCCATGCCGGCCACGCCGCGAAGCCCGAGTACACGCCGAAGAATTTTTCCGGCGAGCCGGTCATGCCCTCCGGCATCCATCGCGTCCTCCTCCTTCCGCTCGCGGGCGGCACGGTCACGGATCCCGATTCGGTCGCGACCTTCGATCCAATCCTGCACACGGCTCTCCAGCGCCAGTCGCGCTTTGAGGTCGTGACGCTGTCCCGGGAGGAATGCCGCAATCTTTTCCACGCGGCCGAGTTTTCCTCGGCGGGCGCTTTGCCGAACGGCTTCATGGAGAAGCTGGGCCGCCTCTACGCGGTGGAAGCCATTATGTTCGTTGATTTGACGGTCTATCGGGCCTATCGGCCGCTGGAGCTTGGCTTCCGGGCCAAGCTGGCGACGGTGAAGGACGTTCGCCTGGTATGGAGCTTCGACGAGACCTTTTCGGCTTCCGATCCGACGCTGGCCAGCAGCGTGCAGCGATATTCGACCGATCACGGGGAAGTCGACACGCCAACACAATTGGCGCCCAAGATCTTACAAAGCCCAAGCCGCCTGGCCGCTTTTGCCGCCGACGCGATGTTCAAAACGCTGCCACCCCGTTGATTTTCAGTGAGAACGGTCGTTTTTCCCCCTAAAGTCTGTCCGGCCGGGGACGATAGTATTTGGCAACAACCAACGGCGTTCCCTGTAGTCCCAGGCAGCGGCTGACCGTTTCCCAAACGACAAGCCTATGATCAACTCAACGTCTTCTTCGGATCGGACGATTCGCCCTGATTCCATTGCTCATGCTCCCGCCAAATCGGCGGTGCGCGGCCTTGGAGCGGATCAGTTTTCCGCATCCAATTCGGACGCCTTGCGCAGTTCGCTGGCAAGCCAGCCCGAGGTTCGTCCCGAGGTCGTGGCCCGCGGCCGCGAACTCGCCGCCGATCCCTCTTATCCGTCAACGGAGATCCTTCGCCAGGTGGGCGGATTGATCCTCAACTCGCCGGACCTGTCGGACGAAAACAACTGATCTGAGTTCGGATCATGTTCGCCAAAGACTACGCGCGCACCTACCGCGCGAACGCCGTCCTCACCGCCAGTCCGGGCCAGCTCGTGCTGATGATGTACGACGGCGCGCTGCGGGCGATGGCTCTGGCGCGCGAGGCATTTTCGCGTCCACCCGAGGATCTGCGCCGCCTCGAGGCGATCAACCAACAGCTCGTCAAGGCGCAGCAGATCATCGCCCAGCTCGATGGCGCCCTGAATTTCGACGTCGGCGACGGACAGTTCGCCCGCGAAATGCAGCGCCTGTACGATTACTACAACCGGCGGCTGCTGGAGGCCAACCTCCGCAAGAAGGTGGAGCCGGTGATCGAGGTGGAGCGCCTGCTGACCGAGATCCGCGATGCGTGGGCCGAAATGCTGCGCAACCAGGACCGCGCGCCGGCACCGCTGGCTCAAACCGTCGCATGATGGAAACGCCACTGCAGACCGCGACCCGCCTTCTTTCCGCCCTCGAGGATCTCGCGGCGCAGGAAACGGGCTTGTTGCGGACGCTCGACATCGTCGAGGCCGTGTCCGTCCAGGAGCGCGCCGCGCCCCTGGTTCAGCGCCTGGGAGAACTGGCGCAATATGCGGAGGTCGCCATCCTGCGCCCCCGGGTGGGCGAGCTCCTGGCCCGCCGCGAGCAAAACCGATATTTTCTGGATGCGCAGCTCGAGCGCCTGCAGGTGGAATTGCGCCGCGTTGAAGAAGCGCGCCAGCGCCTGGCGATCATCGCTCCCGTGTATCGGGCGGCGGCCAGCGCCAATTCGCGGCTCAACGCGGCGGCCTGAGATATTCGCCCGTTGGCGACGGGCCATCGGCGATTGACGCATATCGAACGTCGGACGCTGCTCACCGGGGTCTCACGCCCCCGGCTACATCAAACATCGGACGCTGCCTTACCGGGTCTTGCGCCCCGGAAACATCGAACGTCGGACCTTGTAGCCGGGTCCAAAGGGCCCGGTCGGACCTGCGTCAGCTCGCGGCCGCGATGTCGCTGGCCACGGGAACATTCACATCCACGGGCACTGGAACCGCCACGGCGGGGGGGCCCGCGAGCCATTCAGCCCCGATCTTGCGGGCTTCAGTGCCCCAATTGATGTCCGGCTTCGAGTAGATTGAACGAACGGTTGTCGCGGTGCTGCTCTTCCAGGTGAGAGCGGCCTTCAGGCACGGCGTGCCATCGGCGAGCTTGTAACACTGGAGGAGGATCGCGCCGCGAGCCTCGGTTTTTTCACCGGCGAGGCGCGCGCCCAACGAAAGCCGGGCGAGGCCGAGATGATAGTTGATCGTGCGGCTGGTGTCCCAGGATCCGTCAGACGGAGAAGGATCGTCAGCGGCGAGGGCCTTTTCGACGTCCGTCAGGAAGGAGAGCAGGCGGGTATGCATGTGTGTGTTCGGGCTTCGCAAAGGAGTGCCCGGAGATGGTATCGGCCGGGCCAGGCCCGACTTTAGACAAATATCGTCGAATTATCCGTCCGGCGGCCCGCGGGCGCGAAGATAGGATTGAATTCCGGCCCATATGGATTTGGTTGAACCCGGGCGGGCAGGCGTTTACCCGTTGGCACTCGACCCTTCCACCGCCTGAAGTACCTGCTCTCCAATGTCGTTTGAGAAAATTCTCATCGTTGAAGACGAACCCGTGGTTCGGAATCTTTTGACGGAGATTTTTGCGCGACGGAAGTTTGTCGCGTCCGTGGCGGAAACGCTGGCTCAGGCCGAGGTGATGCTCACCCGGGAATCCTTCGACCTCGTGATGCTCGACATCCGGCTGCCTGATGGCGATGGCCAGCAATTCCTGGAGCGGCTGGCCCTGCTGCCCGAGCGGCCGTTGGTCGTGATGGTGACTGGCTACGGTTCGATTGAGTCGGCCGTCGGCTGCATGCGGGCGGGCGCATTTGATTACGTGCTCAAGCCCTTCACGCCGAGTCAGATCGATATCATCATCAAGAAGGCGCAGACCTACCGGCAGTTGCTTTCGGTGAACCGCCTGCTGAACGACCAGGCCGGCGGCGAGGCCGGCGCTCTCGTCGGCCGCAGCCAGGTGATGATGCGCCTGCGCCAACTGATCGAGCGCGTCGCGCCGACCGACGCCACGGTCCTCATCACGGGCGAAAACGGCACCGGCAAGGAAATGGTGGCCCGCGAGCTCTACCGGCACAGCCCCCGCCGCCAGAATCCGTTCATCAAGGTCAACTGCGCGGCGGTGTCCGACAACCTGATCGAGAGCGAGTTTTTCGGACACGAACGCGGCGCATTCACGGGCGCCACCGATCGGCGCGAGGGCCGTTTTGAACTGGCGAACCAGGGCACGCTGCTCCTCGACGAGGTCAGCGAGATTCCGCCGAACCTGCAGGCGAAGCTCCTGCGCGTGCTCCAGGAACGCGAGTTCGAGCGCGTGGGAGGGAATCGCACGATCAAGGTCAACGTGCGCCTCCTGGCCACCTCCAACCGCGACCTGCTCGCCAACGTGGAAAAAGGCGCCTTCCGGCAGGATCTTTATTACCGCCTGAACGTTTTTCCGGTGCACGTCCCGCCGCTGCGGGAGAGAGGGGAGGACATCCTGCCGCTGGCGGAACATTTCCTCGCCCGCCTCTCGCGCAAACTCGGAATCAATGTCTCGGGCTTCTCGGAATCGGCTCGGTCCGCCATGCTCGGTTATCGCTGGCCGGGCAATGTTCGCGAGCTCCAGAATACGATCGAGCGCGCCGTGATTCTCACGGAACCCGGCCGCATGGTTTCGGCCGCGGCCCTCGGATTGCCGCTCGTCGGGGGCATTTCCGCGGGCGAGGTTATCCTGGCGGCAGCCGAGGAGGAAGAGATGGCGCCGGCGGCGGTTGCCCCGTCGGATTCGGCCGCGTTGCCAGTCGACGATGCGCCCCTGACTTCCGCGGACGGCCAAAGGGTTTTGAACATCGCGGAATTGGAAAAACAGGCCATCAAGGCGGCCCTGATCCAGACCGTTGGCAACCGCACCAAGGCGGCCGAATTGCTGGGAATCAGCATCCGCACGCTGAGGAACAAACTGCAGGAATACCGGGATGCGGGCGATCCGGTTGAGGTCGGGGCCGAAGTGGCGGAGTAGGGCGGCTTGGCGAGATGTAGCCGGTCCGCAGGGTCCGGAGCGGATCGAACGCGAAGTGATTGCGCCGGCCGACCGGGGTCTGACGCCCCCGGCTGCAGCTCTGCGCCGGTGGCCTGCGGGTTCCGCGCGATTTTGCGTTAAGCTGCCACCCGTTTGGGCCGATAAGATGCAGACAAGGCTTTCACGGCCAAGCTGCACCTAATCATGCCCGCAACCCAGGAAATCACTGAACGGCTGATCCGCGACAACATCAGCCGCGCCATCGCGGATGTGTTCAAGACCATGCTCGGGCGGCAGCCTGAGATGTGCTGCCGCGAGGACAACGCGGCCCTGTCCTGGCCGCCCGTTCCAATCGAAAGCGATGCGATCCCCCAGGTCGTCGGCACCGTGGGGTTCCTCGGCGATGCCAACGGCCTCATCTACCTCTACCTGCCCGTGCCGTTTGCGCGGATGGTGACCTGCCATCTCCTCGGCATGACCGAGCCCGAACTCGACGAGGCGGGCGACGAGGTGATCAACGACGCGATCGGCGAGCTGACCAACATGACGGTCGGCAGTTTCAAGAACGGCCTCTGCGACGCCGGCTTTCCCTGCAAACTCACCATTCCCTCGATCCTGCGCGGCAGCAATTTTTGCATCGAGCCGATCAGCTCGGCGCAGCGCTTCGTGTACTGCTTCCGCGAAAGCCACCACAAGATCGTCACCGATATCCTGCTCAAAACCGGCGAGTAATCTCCATTTTTCCGATCAGCCATGCGCAATAAAATCCTTACTGTCGACGATTCGAAGACTGTCCGCATCATCGTGCGGAAGGCGTTCAAACCCTATGACTGCGAAGTCCTCGAGGCCGCCAACGGCGTCGAGGGGCTGGCCGTGGCCGCGAAGGAGATGCCCGACCTCATTCTCCTCGACATCACCATGCCCGTGATGGACGGCGTCGAGATGCTCACCAAGCTCAAGTCGGATCCGCAGCTCAAGGGGATTCCCGTCATGATGCTCACGGCCGAGGGTGGCCGCGACCACGTGCTGAAGATCGCGAAGATCGGCGTGCGCGACTATATCGTGAAACCGTTCAAGGAGGAGGTTCTCCTCGAGAAGGCCGGCCGCATGATCGAGCTGAAGCCGCTCTCCGATTCCCCTTCGAAGGTCCGTTCCATCTTCGATCCGGCCACGATCCTCGTCGTCGAGGACAAGCCCGCGATCATCCAGCAGATCCAGGAAGGCTTGAAGCACACGCCGTGGAAGATTCACGGCCTGAGCACCCAGGGTGAGGCGATCGACTTCTGCGCGAAGACGCCGCCGGATCTCGTCATGATCAGCCTTTCACTGCCCGAGGATGCCGCGTTCACGCTCTTCCGCCTCATCCGCACGAACGTGAAGACCAAGTATCTGCCGGTCTTCGGCCTCGTGGTGAAAACCGAGACGGTCGCACAACAGCAGGCCCAGACGGTGGGCTTCACGACGGTCATCACCAAGCCGATCGACATCGGAGATCTCGAGTCAAAGGTCGCCCGCGCGATGAACCTCGACACGTCCCAGCGCTATTTCGCGATCGAGAACAGCAACCTCGTCATGCGCCTCCCGGAGAATCCGTCGGCGGCCGTGCTGGCCGAGATCACAACCTACCTGAAGCCGAAGCTGGCCGAGGCGGTTGACGCCGGCCACAACCGTGCCGTGATCGACGCGCATCAGCTCAAGTTGCTCCACATGGGCCTCATCAAGCTGCTGGTCCTCGCCATGCAGACATGCCGCGATCTGAGCGTGCAGTTTGCCCTGGTCGGCAACGCGAGCCTGATCGCGGAGTGCAAAGGCTTCGAAGACACGCGGGCGTGGGTCTTCCACGACACGATCGACGATGCCAAGGCGAGCTTCGGCAAGCCCGCGGCTCCCGTCGCGGTTGCTCCGGCCGCCTGACCAGGCCGCTGGCCTCAGGTGGTCGCCGATGTTCCCATCGGCGATGGTATGGCGTCGGTATGGAAGCCGACTCCCACCCGGCAATCTCGTGGCGCGGGCGGAAATCGACGCGCAGCTCCGCCGGCGCGACCATCGTGACGATCGGCCCGACCGAGATCCAATTTACGTGTCTGCGCCGGCACCGTTCCCATCGGGCACAAAAAAGCGCCCGGAATACCCGGGCGCATAAGAGGGGAGGGCCGGACTTCTCAGGCCGACTGGACGATCGCCTGCACCGTTTCCGGGGCGACGACGCGATCGATGTCGAGGAGCGTTTTAACCTGTCCCTTCACCTTGGCCATCCCGAGCAGGTAGGTCGTGTCGACCTTGGCGCCGAAATCCGGCGTCGGCTCGATCTCTTCCTGGGTGAGGTTCACGACTTCCTCGACGCTGTCGACGATCAGCCCCATCTGGACGATCTGCTCGGACGGCAGCTTGACCTGCACGACCACGATGCACGTTCGCTCGGTGAACTCGGCTTTCAGGCCGAACTTCGCGCGCAGATCGATGATCGGGATCACCCGGCCGCGGAGATTGATGACGCCTTTGACGAAGACGGGCATCTGCGGGACCGGCGTGATTTTCTGGAGGCGGATGATCTCGCGGACCTTCAGCACTGCGATGCCATAGGCCTCGTTTTCGAGGACGACCGTAAGATACTTGCCGGCTTGTTTTTGCACGGCGGTGGAAACAGGAACGGGAGCGGAAGGCATGATTATGGGGCGATCCCAAAGGGTCGCACGCCGTTAATCGGCCGAACACCGCGCGGGTTTAGCTCCTTTTGGCACAACGAGAGGTAAAGTTTCCCCTTGGAGCGCCGATGGGGAAGGCAACAGCTGTTTCTCCCAGGTCCATGCCCATTGCTCCGGAATCCTTCCAGGCGCTTGACGATTCTTTGAATCGCCTCGCCACCGAATCCATCCTCGCCTGTCCCGGTCGGGACGACGGTCTCATCCCGGCCTACAGCCTCCTCGGTGAAATCCGGGACCTGTGCGCCAGCGAGCCGGTCCTCCGCGCGGCCATTGTCGCGATCCACGGTCAGCTTGACCGGCGCCTCGATGCCGCCCAGCCCTTCGACGAAGCGGGCCTGGCCGCGCTGCGCCGCCTGGTCGAGTGGCTGCCTCTGGCGGTTGAGGAGGTGAAGGGCGGACGCGCTCCCGCGTCGTTTTCCCCCGATGAAGTCGTGGTGCCGGCGGCTCCGGCGCCGTCCTCCGCGACTGCCAGTTCCGATGGCCCGGGCGATGTCCTGCTCGATCTCAATTTTGCGGAGAACCAGGAACTGCTCGGCGAATTTTATGCGGAGGCCGTCGATCACCTCCAGCAGATCGAGGCGGCGCTCCTCGTCCTCGACCAGCGGCCCGACGATCCCGAAGCGCTCAGTTCCATCTTCCGGTCGTTCCACACGATCAAGGGCAATGCCGGCTTTCTCGGCCTCGTGCCGATGCAGACACTCGCCCACGAGGTGGAGTCGCTGCTTGACCTCGCGCGGAATCATGAGCTCACGCTCACCCCGGCGATCATCACGGAGATCCTGCGCAGCCGCGACGCGCTGCAGGCGCTGACCCAGCAGGTCGCGGTGGCGCTCGAGAAGGGCCAGATGCCGGGCGAGATCGTCCCCGTTTCCCATCTCGTCAAGGCGGTCAGGATCCTGGCCCGGGCCAAGGGCGTCGCCGCGACCCCCGCGGAAGCTCCAGCGCCGATTGCCGCGCCCGACGCCGTCGCCGAACCCACCGCCATCGAGGCGCCGGCGGCCGGCAAGGACGTCGAGAAATCGGCCACCGCCATCGAGACCCACGCGGCGGGCAAATCCGCCGGAGGGCAGACGGTCCGGGTCAACACGGAGAAACTCGACTCGCTGATGGATGTCGTCGGCGAGCTGGTCATCGTGCAGAGCCAGTTGATCGAATCCGCGCGGGTCCTCGCGGCCGAGGGTTCACCGCTGACCCGCAACGTGGCCCAGCTTTCGCGCATCACGAAGGAGCTGCAGCACACCGCGATGTCGCTGCGCATGATTCCGATCAAGCCGACGTTCCAGAAAATGGAGCGGCTCGCGCGCGACCTCGCCCGCACCTTCGACAAGAAGGTCCATTTCCAGGTTAGCGGTGAGGACACCGAACTCGACCGCACGGTGGTCGAGGAGATCGGCGACCCCCTCGTGCACATGGTGCGCAATTCGCTCGACCACGGCCTGGAGACGCGCGCCCAGCGGGTGGCGGCCGGCAAGGACGAGACCGGCACGGTCCATCTTCTGGCCTATCACCAGGGCAGCAACATCGTCATCGAGCTCCAGGACGACGGGCGCGGGATCGATCCGGATCGAATCCTGAAAAAGGCGATCGAAAAGGGCCTGGTCGCCCCGAACGCGAACCTGACCCGCGACGAGATCCTTGCGCTCATTTTCGCGCCTGGTTTCTCGACCGCCGAGAAGGTCACCTCGGTTTCCGGCCGCGGCGTCGGCATGGACGTCGTGAAGCGCAACATCGAGAAGCTCCGCGGCAAGATCGAGATCACCTCCGACGTGGGAAAGGGATCGATCTTCAAGATCAAGCTGCCGCTCACCATGGCCATCATCGACGGCCTCGTGGTGCGCGTCGGGGCGGACCGTTTCATCCTGCCGAGCACCTCGGTGCAGATGGCGCTGCGTCCGGCCCGCGAATCCATCACCAGGATCCATGGTCGCGGCGAAGTCATCGATTTGCGCGGCCGCATCCTCCCGCTCCACCGCCTGCACGATCGTTTTGGCATCAACGCCGACGCCCAGCAGCCCTGGGACGGCATCGTGGTCATCATCGAGCACTCGGGCCGCGTGTCCGCGCTGCTCGTCGACGAGATGGTCAGCAAACAGGAAGTCGTGATCAAGAACCTCGGCGGGCTCATGCAGGGTCTGCCGGGCATCGCCGGCGGCGCCATCCTGGGCGACGGCAACATCGCCCTGATTCTCGATCCGGGAACTCTTCTGCAGGCTGCCTGATTCCCCTGCCCGCATGCCCGCTCCGAACCAGCCTCCGACGATCGAACACGTGTGCGAAAAGGCGCTGCGCCTGCCGTGCTCGCCGGCGCTGCTTCCCCGCCTCGCGGACGCGCTGCAGAGCGATGAAAGCTCGGCCCTCGAGATCGAGCGCCTGATCTCGCTCGATTCCTCGCTGGCGGTCGCGACCCTGCGCCTCGCCAACTCGGCGGCGTTCGGCCGCGGCGGCATCGAGACGCTCGAGGGTGCGATTTTCCGGCTGGGCGCGAAGGAAATCTACCGTCTGGCCGCGCTGGTGCTCATCAGCCGCTGGGAACTCGGTGCCCAGACCAGCCTCAATCGCGAGCCCGGCGACTTCAGCCGCCATGCGCTCTGCACGGCGATCGCCGCCGAGGTGCTGGCGGATCGGACCGGGCGCCTCGAACCGCAGTCGGCCTACACGGCCGGACTCGTCATCGACCTGGGCAAGCTGGCGATGGCGCATTCCGGTTCGGCGTTCTACCCGGCCGTGCAGGCCATGTGTGTCGGGAAGAAGTGCGCCTGGGAACAGGCGGAGTCCGCGATCTTCGGCTACAATCACGGCGACGTGAGCGTTCGCCTTCTCCAGGCGTGGAAATTTCCGGAACGGTTTGTCGCCGCGGCGCGTTACATGCTGCGCCCGATGGAAGCCCCCGCGGAGGCCCTGCCGCTGCTGTCCCATCTCCACGCGGGCAAGTATATCGCCATGTCTTTCGGCCCCGGCGTCTCCGAGGACTCGTTTCTCACCACGCTGCATGGAAGCTTTCTCCAGGAGTGGGGCTTTACGGCCGAGATCATGGAGCAGGCCATGCCGATCGTGCTCGAACGGGCTTCCGCTCGCCTGGGCGAGAAACTCACGCAGGGCGTGGTGTCGATCTGACCCCATCCCGGCGCGATTCATCAATCGCGCGTTTCCCTGGAGCCTTCACCGACGGATTCCGTCTGACGCGTCCGGCCATAGATTCTGCCTGTAGGGCCTTCGCTTGCGAAGGCCGTCGGGGCAGCCGCGGTCGCTGCAGCGTCGGACGACATTGGTGCCGCCGGCCCGCGCGAGCGCAGGCCATGCCGCGCCGCAGAGTGCGAGCCGATGGGCTCGTTCAACCACCCAGGCGAAACTGACCGGTCTGGGTCGGAGTCTTGAGCGTCACGACGCCGGTGCTCATTTCGAGATGAAGCGTCCGGTTGATCGTCCCGCCGATTTCGGCGTGGGCGACAACGAAGCCGTTCTTCGAGAGAAACTCGATCGTCACCTGACGGTTGCGCTCGCCGATCTTAAAGGGGTCGTTGCCGCTGATCACACTGGCGCCACCGGCGACAAAAAGGCGGACGCGCGACCGGTCGACCTTCAGCCCGACCAGCGCGCGGAAGAAATTGACCAGCCCCGTGTCCGCGAACATCGCGGGCTGCTTGAGCGCTTTTTCCGGGGAGATCGTCGAGTCGGGGAGCATCAGGTGCAGCACGCCGCCGGCCTTGACCAGCGCGTCGTAGGCCACCACGCCGACGCAGGATCCGAGCGCGTAGGTGCTCAGGATGACCTGCGTGTTGTTCGACACGGCCATGTCGCCCACGCCGATGACCACGCGCTGGGCAAAGAGGGTAGCAACGGTAGGCGCCCCGGGCATTGGCTTACAGTCGGGCACCCTGCACCCGCGGGGCAGGGAATGAGAACATGGGCGGAAATGGCATGAGACCGGTCTGCGACAAGGCCGGTACCACTCCCTTCGACGCCCTAAGGCCAAACTTTACGCGAAACCCATGGGTCCGGAGTCGCCCAAACGCTTTTTACAACGGCGGCCAGCGGGGACGATTTGGCACGTGGCAAACCCACGAGTGCCGCGCCGACCCATGAACGCGGATTATTCCACCGTCGGGAAATATCCCGACAGCGGATACGCGACCGTTGTCAGGGATCTCATGGGCATGGTGCGCGGTTCCCCTCCGAGAATCCATTCCGGGGCGCCGGCGGGGTTGTCAGGCATTTGCCGACGGCAAAAAAACGGGCCCCGGAACCCGGGTTAAGTTCGCGCGCAGCCGTCCCGATACGAGGTCGCATTCTATGAAGACCAACACCTCCCGTTTCGCGAGCCGGACGGCTCTGCTTTTCGCCTTCGTCGTCGCCGCCACGGTGGCGCGCCCAGCCATTCCGGTCGGGGACAGCAATGTCCAGATCGGTGGCTTCTTCAGCCAGGGCTGGCTCTACAGCGACAACAACAACTACCCGACCGCCGACAAGGGCGGCACATGGGATTTTCGCGAGATGGCGTTCAACGCCTCCACGACGTTCGGCTCGCACCTGCGGGTCGGCGGCCAGGTCTTCGCCCAGCGCCTCGGCGATCTCGGCGAGGACCATGTGATCCTCGATTGGGCGGTCGCTGACTATAATTTCAATCCCGCCTTCGGCATCCGCGCCGGCCGGGTCAAGTATCCCAAGGGCCTCTACGGCGAAGCGCTCGACCTCGATATCGTGCGTCCGTTCGTGTTCCTGCCGGGCGCCGTTTACAGCCCGATTCTGCGCGACTTCAGCGCCTCGTTCGACGGCGGCATGTTCTACGGCTCGATCAATGTCGGCAAGGGCTCGTTCGACTACAAGGTCTTCGCGGGCAGGATTCCGATGACCCCGTCACAGGGTGTCTCCGAATTCTACAACAACGCCGGACTTTACGCCGCTCCCGGAGCCACCGCGCTCGGGATGGATTCCGTCGCCGGCGGCCAACTGACCTGGAACACCCCGGTCAACGGCCTCAAGTTCGTCTATTCGTACTCGCAGTTCAAAAACCTGCACACGGACGGACCGTTTGTCGCGTACCCGCCGGTCGACGTTGCTTCGAACATCGAGTTGTTCACCTGGCACACGATCTCGGTCGAATACACCTTGAACAGCTGGGTGTTCGCCGCGGAATGGCAGCGCTCGCACGGTGACTTCGGTTACAATGCGCTTCCCCTCCTTCCCCCGACCATCGGTCCGGTCGGCTGGGACGGCTGGTATGTTTCCGCGGCCCGCCGCCTGAACGACAAGTACCAGGTTGGCGCCTACTACGGCAACCTGCAGACCGACGTCAATTTCTCGGGCAGCAATCCGGCCGACTACCAGCACGACATCGCGGTCTGCCTGCGCTACGACTACAACGAACACATCGTGTTCAAGATCGAGGGCCATTACATCGATGGCACCTACCAGACGTTCGACACCGTGCGCATTCCGAATCCGCCCGCGGCCCGCAAGAACGACACCACGGTCATCGCCGTCAAGACCACGTTCAGCTTCTGAGCGACCCCCAGGGTCTCTCTCCCTCGAGGAATATCTCCCATGAAAATCACCCATCTCCGTCGCCTGTGCGTCGCGGCGTTCGTCCTCCTGGCCCTCGCCCAGGCGGCCGCGGCGCCGGCCCTGATCGGCAACAAGAACCTCGCCGGCGAAAAGCTCGACGCCGCCACGCTCAAGTCCGTCTTCCTGGGCAAGAAGGTTGCCTGGGATGGCGCGGGCCGCGTGGTCCTCGCCGTCCTGAAGAACGGTCCCGTCGCCGACGCCTTCCTGCAAGGCGCCGTCGACATGAACGCCAGCGGCTTCAACAACTACTGGCGCCGCCTCGCCATGACCGGCGGCGGCACCGCGCCGAAGTCCTTCGAGAAGGAGGAGGACCTGCGCAGGTTCGTCGCCGAAACGCCCGGGGCGATCGGTTTCGTGGACTCGGCCGCCGCGGACGCGTCGGTCGCCGTCCTCACGCCCGCCCCCTGATCCCGTCCTCGTGGTCACCTTTCGCCGCCCGCCCATTGTGAAAACCGCCAGCCTTAACCTGAAACGCTCGTTTCTCCTCATCACGCTCGGGTTCGCGTTCTTCGCGGCCCTCATTGTTGTGCTCGGAACGACGACGTTCCAGCTCTCCCGGAGCGGCACGGCACGGAGCGCCGAACTCAGCGAGCGCCTGCTGCCCGCGCTGGAATCACTCTCGGGGCTCCAGGAGGCGACGCTGAAGTACAACCTCGCGAACCTGGAATTCGTCACGGGCCGTGATGAGGAAACCCAGGCGCGCAAGCTCGCCGCCGCCGCGGCGCACCGGCGCGATATCGACACCGACGCCGCCCGCCTGGCCGCGCAGCTCGACTCCGCCGAGGCGCGGACCCTCGAGGATCGCGTGGCCAAGGCCCTGCAGGCCTACGACGAGGCGATCGGCCGGCTCCAAAAATCGCTCAAGGCGAACGATTTTGACGAGGCGATGAAGACGCTCGATGGCGATGTCGCGCGCAACTACGCCGGCATCGAGGCGGCCCTGACCGGCCTGACGCGTTTCGTGTTCGATCTTTCGAACCGCAACGGCGAGGCGACGAAGGCCATCCTCGACCGCAACCTGCGCACGACGCTGCTGCTCGCGGCGGCGATCGCCGCGGTGGCGCTGCTCTCGGTCGGTCTCGTGCAGTGGCTCTCGTGGCGCATCAGCCGCAATCTGAGCCGCACCTCGGGCACGCTCGCCCGCGTGGCCGGCGACATGTTCGGCAAGGCGAACGGCTTTACCGCGACCAGCACGCAACTCGCCGACGGCGCGAGCCAGCAGGCGGCATCGCTGGAGGAGACCAGCGCCTCGCTCGAGGAGCTGGCCGGCATGACCCAGCGCAACGCCGAGGCGGCGCGCGATACCAAGCAGATTGCCGCGCACACCCGCCAGGCCGTGGAGAATGGCTCGGGCGGCATGCAGCGCATGACCTCGGCGATGGCCGGCATCAAATCATCCAGCGCCGAGATCGCCAAGATCATCAAGACGATCGACGAGATCGCATTCCAGACGAACATCCTCGCGCTCAATGCCGCCGTCGAGGCGGCCCGCGCGGGCGAGGCCGGCGCCGGTTTCGCCGTGGTTGCCGAGGAAGTGCGCGCCCTGGCGCAGCGCTCGGCGACCGCGGCCAAGGAAACGGCCGACAAGATCGAACTCGCGCTGCAAAAGAGCGACGAGGGCGGCAAGGTCAGCGCCGAGGTCGCCGGCATGTTGAGCCAGATCGTCGACCAGGTGCGCAAGATGGACACGCTCGTCGGCGAAATCGCGACGGCCTCCGGCGAGCAATCGCAGGGCATCCAGCAGATCACGAAGGCGATGTCCGAAATGGACAAGGTCACCCAGTCCAACGCCGCCGGCGCCGAGGAATCCGCCAGCGCGGCCCACGAACTGTCCGGCCAGTCGACCGAATTGCGCGAGGCGGTCGAGGAACTGAACTCGTTCACCGGCTTTCGCGCCACGATGGACGCGGAATTGCCCGCGGTCGGGCCGGCTCCAATCATGACGCCGCAGACGACGCGTGCCGCTGGCTCGAAGCCGGAGCTGGTGGTCAGCAACGGCCAAGAAACGGGCGAGCAGTTCTGGAACTGATCAGCGATCTCGGCCGGTTCAAGAGGGCGGTGATTTCTCCTGGTGGTCGTCGATGTCCCGATCGACGATCGTTTAGCGCCGGTGTGGAAACCGACGCCCACCAAAAGTGCCTGAACTGCGGGCGGGTGGTCGTCGATGTCCCGATCGACAATCGTTTAGCGTCGGTGTGGAAACCGACGCCCACCGAATGCTGTCCGCCGGGGTGGCGGGGCAGCCTTACGGATAGACCAGCAGACGCTGGTTGATCGGCGTGACCTGATTGTGGTTGCGGATCTTCGCGATGGTTGACGAGCCGAGCGACTGGCCTTCGCCGATCAGCAGAAGGCCGTGCGGGCTGTAGATGCCGCTCGCGAGGACCATGCCCGGCTCGAGTTCGTCGAGCAGAATTTCGCGCACCTGGCGCGGAAGATGGACGAGATGGGTCACCTTCAGGAAGAGCCGCACGGCCTCCGGGTCGTACTTCGTGCCCGCCTTGGCGAGAATGTTGTCGATCGCGGCCTGTTTCGAGAGTCCCGATTCGACGAAGCCGACGGCGACCGCGAGGCAGCGCGCCGTCCACGGAATGTTCTTGCCGGCGACGCCGTCGGGATAGCCGGTGCCGTCGAAGTTCTCGTGGTGGGCGCGAATGGTCTCGCCGACCTCGGCCCGGGGGTCCACCAGCGCGGCCAGGGTCTGGCTGTAGATGGGGTGGTGGTGCAAGGCAGCCCGCTCGCGCTCCGTGAGCTGCGCAGGATTGGCGCGGAACGAGCGGAGCAGCTCGCGCGACACGCCGATCAGCCCGAGGTCCGAAAGCCAGGACGCCGAGCGGAGGGCGTGCTTCTCCGCGTCGTTGAAGAATTCCGTCTCGGCCATCTTGCTGGCAAACTCGACCAGGGCCTTCGCCTGGCCGCCGAGGATCGGGTCATAGGCCGTGAGAATGCGGCGGCAGAGCTCGAGCGAGCTCTCGTAGCGCGCGGAAAGTTCGTGGTTCGCGGTGTCGAGGCGCTGCCGCTGGTCCTCGAGGTCCTTCACCTGTTTCTCGAGTTCACTGTTCGCCACCATGAGACGGGCGTTCAGCTCCTGCGTGCGCGCCTGCAGGGCCTCGTTGTGCGTGATCAGTTCGTGGCGCTGGAGGGCGTTGCGCACGGTCGCGAGCAGTTCCTCGCGCAACCAGGGCTTGGCCACGAAACGGAAGATCTCACCCTTGTTGATGGCGTCGACGATCGTCGGCAGCGACAGCACCGCGGTGATCAGGATGCGGGAGGCGTGCGGGCGGATGCGGCGGCTCTCGATCAGGAAGTCGAGACCGAGCTTCTCCGGCATGCGCTGGTCGGAAATGATGACGGCGAAGTCGCGCTCCTCGATGATGGAGAGGGCCTTGATCGGGCTCGTGCAGGCGACCACGTGGTAGTTTTCGCGCTCGAGGGTTTCCTTGAGGGCGTTCAGGACGATCGGCTCGTCGTCGACGATGAGGATCGAGGCGGAGGGGGTGGTATGAAGCGTCATGGCAGGGCGGGGACGGGGTGGGACAGGGCTTCGCGCCGGGCGATGAGGTGCGAAGCGACCCGTTCAAGGGGAAGTTGATGCTGGGAGGCGCCGTTTTCCCACGCGGCCTTCGGCATGCCGTAGACGACGCACGAGGCCTCGTCCTGGGAAAAGGTGGTCGCGCCCTTCTCGCGCAGGCGAAGAAGGCCCTCGGCGCCATCCTTGCCCATGCCGGTGAGGATGCCGGCGACCGTGTGGGGGCCGGCGCCGTTGTCGGCCGCCGACTTGAACAGGAGATCGACGGCCGGCCGCTGGTGCCAGATCGGAGGCCCGCCGGTGATGCGGACGCGGTAGTGATCGGCCGCCCACTGGAGCATCATGTGGAAACCGCCGGGGGCGATCAGGGCCGTGCCCGGCGTGATGCGATCGCCGTCGATGGCTTCGCGGACCTCGACCGCGCACAGCGTGTTGAGCCGGTCGGCGAACGCCTTCGAGAAGGTCGCGGGGATGTGCTGCACGATCGCGATGCCGGGCAGCGTGGGGGGAAGATGGACGAGCACCTCGCGCAGCGCCTCGGTGCCGCCGGTCGAGGCGCCGAGAAGGATCAGGGCCCGCGGATGAAGGTTGACGGGCGGCAGCGTGCCCGGCCGGCGCGGAGGCTGGGCGGGAGCGATCGTGAACGGGCGCACGCGGGCGCCCGCCGCGGCCTTGACCTTCGCCACCAGCAGCGGTCCGAGATCACCAAAGGAATAGGAGCCGCTCGGCTTGCCGATAAAATCGATCGCGCCCAGGCGCAGGGCCTCAAGCGCATAGTCGGAACCGCGCTGGGTCAGCGAACTCATGACCACGACCGGTATCGGACGCTTTTCCATGAGCAGGCGCAGGAAGGTCAGGCCATCCATCCGCGGCATTTCGAGATCAAGCGTCAGCACATCCGGGGACAGTTCGCGGATGCGATCGCGTGCGACATACGGGTCCACCGCCGTGCCGACCACCTCGATGTCGGAGTTGGCGGACAAGGCCTCGCTCGCAAGCTTCCGCACGACGGCGGAGTCGTCGACGATGAGGACGCGGATTTTGCGGGCTGGGATCATTGCTAGGAGGCGGGCGGTCGCCGGTAGATCGCCGGGCGAACGACCTCGAGGGGATGCTTGATCGCGGTGAGGCTTTCGGAATGTCCGACGAGCAGGTAGCCGCCCGGCACGAGGCGCCGCGCCAGCTTGTTGACGAGTTCCTCCTGGGTCGGCCGGTCGAAATAGATCATCACATTCCGGCAGAAGATGACGTGAAACAGGTCCGGAAAGGGCGGGGGACCGTCGAGCAGATTGAGCTGCTGGAAACGGACGTTCTGCCGGACGGCGGGGCGCACCCGGTAGTTTCCATCCTGGGGGCCGATGCCGCGCTGAAAATAGGACCGGGCGCACGTCGGGGGAAGCTTGCCCACGACTTCCTCGCGGTAGATCGCGCTCCGGGCCTTTTCGAGGATGCGATGTGATATATCGGTCGCCTCGATCTGCCACGGCAAGCCCGCGCCCTGGAGAGATTCGGTGAGGGTGATCGCGATTGAATAGGGTTCCTCGCCGGACGAGCAGGCGGCGCTCCACGCGTAGAAGCGGCTCCACCGCTCCGTTCGCGCGCGCTGCACCATTTCGGGGACGATCTGGGAGCGGAGAAAATCGAAATGGGCCGATTCGCGGAAGAAAAACGTGTGATTGGTCGAGATCGCATCGATCAGGTGCGACAGCTCGTCATCACCCTGCGGGCCCTGGAGTAAACCGCAGTATTCGCGCAGCGTGGGCTGATGCGTTTCGCGCAGGCGTTTGCCGAGGCGTGCGCTGACCAGCTCCCGCTTGTCCGGGCCGAGGTTTATCCGGCTGTGTTCGTAGACAAGGGTGCGGATGAATTCGAATTCGCTGTCCCTCATGAGGTTTTTCAAAGGAATATCGGCCCATCCGACCGCGAATGTAGCGGATCATGCCGATTTGTTGGCAACCCGCGTGGCCTGCCCGGCAAAAAATGCCCGGAGCTCCGGCCCAGGAACTTGACTGGAGGCCGAATCCGGGCGGCTGACCAATGCAGAAAGTTTTATTCACCGTTAGATAAACGAGTTAGAACGCATTGGCGGCTTGTGGCATGCGCCATGTTACTGGGCGGGCACATGATCGACCCGATCTTCCAATCCGACACCTACGCCCTGTCGCGGAAGCTCCTCGACGCCGCGGCTCTCCGACAGGAAGCCATCGCGGCGAACGTCGCCAATGCCGAAACCCCGGGTTACCGCCGGGTCGATCTCGCCCCCGATTTTGCCAGCCAGCTCAAGGCGCAACTCGCGAATGGCACGCTGGATGCCAACGACGATTCGCTCAAGCCCACCCTCGCCGCCGACCCGAATGCGCGCTCCGTGCGCCCCGACGGCAACAGCGTGGAGATCGAGCATGAGCTCCTCGCGATGAACAAGAATTCCGTCGATTACGATTATCTCTCCGAGGTCGTCTCGACCAACATCAAGCAGCTCAGGATGGCCATCACCGGCCGCAGCGCCTGACCCGCCGCATGAATCTGATCTCCGGCATCGATATCACCTCCGGCGCGCTCGCAGCCCAGCGCATGCGCCTCGACATCGTCGCGCAGAACATTGCCAACGCGCAGACCACGCGCACGGCGTCCGGCGGACCGTATCAGCGCCAGGTGGTTTCCTTCGAGACCGAGATGGTCAAGCAGGCCGGCGGCCAGTCACTCCAGAGCGTGCATGTTTCCGGCATCACGGCCGACAAGACGCCCGGCCAGCAGGTTTACAATCCGCAGCATCCCGACGCGGGCCCCGACGGCCTGGTCACCATGCCCAACGTGAATCTCGCCTACGAAATGGTGGACCTCATCACCGCCTCGCGGGCCTACGAGGCCAACCTCGCCGTCGTGAAGAACGCCAAGAACATGGCGATGAAGACGCTCGATATCGGCAAGTAAGCGTCCACTCCGCGCCATGTCGTCGATCAGCTCCATCCCTGCCTCCATCCCCGGCCTCGGTGCCGGCCAGCTCCAGAGCCTCACGCCGCGCGTCGACGTCGGCGACGCGGCCCAGCACCTGTCGAAACCGGCCTCGGGCGGGTTCGGCCAGATGCTTGATGGCATGGTCTCGATGGTCGACACGAAGCAGGCTCAGTCGGACGACCTGACCAAGAAGGTCCTGCTCGGAGATACCGACCAGCTTCACCAGTCCGTCATCGCGATGCAGGAAGCGTCCACCGCCTTCAGCCTGATGATCGAAGTGAGAAACAAGCTCGTCGATTCCTACCAGGAGTTGATGCGCATGCAGGTGTGAACCCCCGCTGAATCATTTTCATGAAGAATTTCGCCCAATCATTGCTCGCCCTCTGGCGCCAGCTCGGACTGAACCAGCGGGTCTCGCTCGTCGTGGCCACGATCGCGGTCGTCGCCGGCATGGTCGCCGTCGCCGCTTGGTCGCATCGCCCCGATTATCAACTGCTATATGCCCGCATGGGCGACAAGGACGCCGCTGCGGTCATCAGCTACCTTGAAACCCAGAACATCCCGCACCAGGTCTCCGCCGGCGGAGGCAGCGTCTCCGTGCCTTCCGACCAGGTGTACAAGCTCCGCATGGATCTCGCGTCGAAGGGACTGCCGAGCGGTGACGGCGTCGGTTTCGAGATCTTCGACAAGGGTCAGTTCGGCCTGAGCGACTTCGTCCAGCGCACCAATTATCTTCGCGCCGTGCAGGGCGAACTCGCCCGCACCATTTCCCA
This sequence comes from Candidatus Didemnitutus sp., assembly GCA_036499305.1. Classification (GTDB taxonomy): domain Bacteria; phylum Verrucomicrobiota; class Verrucomicrobiia; order Opitutales; family Opitutaceae; genus Didemnitutus. The sequence continues at coordinate 5,327 of DASYDZ010000062.1, read as the reverse complement.
GCTTTCCGGCGTCCGCGCCGCGCGCGTGATGATCGTTCAGCCGGAGAACCGCCTCCTGCTCACCGACCAGGGGGTCAAGTCCACCGCCTCCGTGTTCGTGGACATGGGCGGCGGCCGCCTCGAGATCGACCAGGTCAACGCCATCCGCCACCTCGTCGCGAATTCCGTCCAGGGCCTGACGCCCGACCAGGTTGCCGTCGTCGACAACCGCGGCCGCGTGCTGTCGGAGGAACTTCGCCAGGATCCGATGCTCGGCTCCGCCTCGTCGCAGATGCGATACAAGCAGCAGGTCGAGGACTATCTCGCCAAGAAGGTTGAGTCCATGCTTGCCGCCGTCATCGGCCCGGGGAACGCCGTGGTGCGCGTCTCCGCCGACATTGAGACCGAGGCGACAACCGAGACTTCCGAGAAATACGATCCGGACGGGCAGGTCGTCCGCAGCCAGACCGTCACCGAGGACACCACGAATTCCAGCGAGCAGCGGACCACGGGCGGCGCCACGGGCGTGAGCGCCAATGTGCCCGAGAAAAGCGACCCGACGGCCGCCGCGGCCACGCGTCCGACCACCACTTCCGACCAAAAACGCACGAACCGCACCACCAGCTACGAGATCAACCGCGTCACGACCAACGTCGTCCGCAACCCGGGTTCGATCAAGAACGTCACCGCGGCCGTGTTCATCGCTCCGCGCGTCGTGACGGCCGCGCCCGTCGCGGGCGCCGATGGCAAGACCGCTCCCGCCGAGCCGCAGGTGCAGAAGCGCACCCCGGAGGAGCTGAACGCCCTCCGTCAGGTCGCCGTGAACGCGCTCGGCCTCAAGCTCGCGCCCGGCCAGTCGCTCGAATCCGTGGTCGCGCTCCAGGAACTGCCCTTCGCCGCCGAGCCGGTGGCGCAGGAAGTCCAGTCGATCCAGAAGGAAAACCGCCTGCAGGGCTGGATTGAGGCCGGAAGCAAATGGGCCGCCGTCCTCGGAGCCGCCCTCGTCCTCTTCATTTTCCTCCGCATGCTTTCCAAGCAGAAGCCCGAGGCCGTGCCGGTCGAGATCCTCACGATGCCCGCGGATGTCGCCGCCCGGTCGCTCCAGAACGGCTCGGCCGTCACGCCCGAGATGCTCAACCAGCTCATCCGCCAGAAGCCCGCCAACATCGGCACGGCGCTCCGTGACTGGGTCGCCACTCCCGCCGCCAAGAACTGATTCCGCCTCCCGTTCCGCCCATGGCCGACATCGACTACACCAAGCTTTCCCGCCAGCAGAAGCTCGCGATTTTCCTGATTTGCGTCGGGCCCGAGTCCGCCGCCGAGATCCTGAAACAGTTCGACGACACCGAAGTCGAGCTGCTCTGCCGCGAGATGTCATCGTTCTCGATGATCCCGGAGGCCGTGATGAAGCAGGCGCTGGAGGAGTTCACCTCCGTCGTCGCCGCCAGCGTCAGTTCCGCCCTCGGCGGCCTGAGTTACGCCCAGCGCACACTCGAAATCGCCAAGGGCGACTACAAGGCCTCGTCGATCATCAGCCGCGTGGGTCCCGTGGGGACCTCGGTCGAGGTGATCAAGGACATCTCCGAGATGGAGGGCCGCCAGATCTTCAACCTGATCAAGCACGAGCAGCCGCAGACGATCTCGTTCGTGCTGTCCTACCTCGAGCCCGCCAAGGCCGGCGAGGTTTTCGCGCTGCTCACCCCGGAACTGCGCGAGGAAGTCGTTGAGCGCCTGGGTACCATTGAGTCGACCTCCCTCGAGCTCGTCGGCAAGATTGTGCGCAGCCTCGGCAAGCATTTCGACACGAAGGTCCGCCCGGCCTTCCATCGCAGCGGCGGCGTGCGCGCCGTCGCGAGCCTCCTCAACACGCTCGAGAAGGACATGTCCAAGACCCTCCTGGCGCGCCTGGAGGAACGCAACGCCACGCTCGGCGCCGCGATCCGCAAGAAGCTGTTCAGCTTCGAGGATCTCAACCGCCTCACCGCCGCCGACCTGCAGCGCGTGCTGCGCGAGGTCGACACCAGCAACCTGGCCATCTCGATGAAATCCGCGAGCGAGACGCTCCGCGAAAAGATCTACGCCGGCCTGTCCAAGCGCGCCGCCGAAGGGCTCAAGGAGGAAATCGAACTCCTCGGACCGGTGCGCCTCAAGGACGTCGAGACGGCGCAGGACGTCATCATCCAGGCCGTGCGCAAGCTGGAGGAGGAGGGACAGATCTCCCTCGATTCCGAATCCCAAGCCATCGTCGCCTGATCCCCGTGAACGACCTCATCCACTCCCTCTTCATTTCCCATCCGCCGGCTCCCGCGACCGGTGCGACCGATCCGCTCTGGCCGGTGCGCCGCAGTTTTGGCGAGGACGATGCCACCGCGCCGGTCGCGAAGGCGCCATCGCGCCGTCCGCGTCCCACGCTGCGCCGCAAACGAGTCCCGCTTGCCGCCTGATCCATGGCTTACACCAAGCTCATTGCCTTCGATCGCGCGCTGTCGGGCGCCCTCGTGCCCGGCTCCGCGGGGCAGACCTACGGCGAGGCCGAGGTCGCGCAGCTCACGGAAACCGCCTACCGCCGTGGAGTCGACGCGACCCGGGCCGCGGCCGACCAGCAGATGGTCGAGCTTCGCCACGAAATGGAGCAACTGAGCTCCGGCGTTTTGGAAAAGATTTCCGCGGCGGAACCGCGCCTCCTGGCGCAGCTCCGCGAGGCGCTTCCTTCGCTCGCGGTCGAGATCGGCCGCCGTCTCCTCGCCGGATTCGAGCCGCCCGCGGAGGTGGTCGACCGCCTGTGCAGCGAGGCGCTAGAACACCTTTATCCCGAGCGCGACGGCCTCGAACTCTCGCTCTGTCCCCGGGACGCGGAACTGCTCAACGGGCTGAATCCCGACTGGCTGCGCCGTTATCCGGGATTGCGCATCGTTCCGGACCAGGCTCTTCGCACCGGCGACTGCCAGGTGCGCAGTCGTTTCGGCCTCACCGACGCCCGTCGCGAAACCAAGGTCGCGGCGCTGGAAACCCATCTGACCGGCACCTGATCCCATGAACGCCGTGGTCGCACCTCTCGTCGATGTCCTGCGCTCGCAGATCCGGCACATGCCGCCGGTGCAGCGCGTGGGTTCCGTGACGGGCATGGCCGGACTCGTCGTCGAATCCGAAGGCCCCAACGTCGGCTTGGGGGAGCTGTGCCTCATCCGCTCGCCCCGCACTGATTTCTCCGTTCGGGCCGAGGTGGTGGGTTTCCGTGAGCACCGGATCCTGCTGATGCCGCTGGGTGACACCGCCGGCCTGCACGTCGGCTGCGAAGTGGCTGCTTCCGAAAATCCCCCCCTGCCGCGCCCGGGCCCCGAGCTCATGGGCCGGGTCCTCGATGCCTTCGGCCGGCCGTTCGACGGTCTCGGCCTTCTGCCCGTGGATCGGTCCGAGCACAACGCCACGCCGCCGCATCCGCTGCGCCGCCGGCGGATCAAGGAGGCGATGACCACGGGTGTGCGCGCCCTCGACGCCTTCATTCCGGTCGGTTACGGCCAGCGCCTCGGCCTTTTCGCCGGGTCCGGAGTGGGCAAATCCACCCTCCTGGGCATGATTGCCCGTGGCTGCAGCGCCGACGTTGTCGTGGTCGGGCTCGTGGGTGAGCGCGGTCGCGAGGTGCGTGAATTTCTCGAGAAGGATCTCGGCCCCGAGGGACTCAAACGCTCGGTCGTCGTGGTGGCGACGTCCGACATGCCCGCGGCGGTCCGCCTGCGCGCCGCCTTCACCGCCACTTCCATTGCCGAATCCTATCGCGACCAGGGAAAGAACGTCCTGCTCCTGATGGACTCGGTCACCCGCTTTGCCATGGCGCAGCGCGAAATCGGCCTCGCCATCGGCGAGCCCCCGACCACGCGCGGCTACACGCCGTCCGTCTTCGCCCTCCTGCCGCGCCTGCTCGAACGCGCCGGCGCCGGCGAATCCGGCGGCATCACCGCGATGTATACGGTCCTGGTCGAGGGCGACGACATGAACGAGCCGGTGGCGGACGCCGTGCGCGGCATCCTCGACGGGCACCTTGTCCTTTCGCGGCAACTGGCCCATTTCAACCACTACCCGGCGATCGATATCCTGGAAAGCGTCAGCCGCCTCACCCGCGATGTCTGCACGCAGGAGGAGATCGAACTCGCCGCGCGCGCCCGCGAGCATCTGGCCCTTTATCGCAAGAACGAAGACCTGGTATCCATCGGCGCGTATCAAAAAGGTGCGAACCAAGCCCTCGATCAGGCGGTCGCATTACAGGAGCCGTTTCGCCGGTTCCTCCGCCAGGGAGTGAACGAGCTGACTCCCCGGCCGGAGACCTATCGCCAGCTCCGGAGCATCATCGCGCCATGAAACGCTTCACCTTTCCGCTTCGACCCGTGTCGGTCCTGCGTTCGCACAGTGAAATGCGCGCCCGGGAGGCTTTCGCGGCCGCCGTGCACGCCTATGTCCTCACCGAGCAGGCCCTGGCGGGCGTCCGCCAGCGCGTGGCCGAGATGGGGGACCTCCTTTTTTCGGGCCGCACCGGCCGGTTCCTGGCGGCCGACGCCGCCTCGCTCTTCCGCGTCTACCGGGCGGAGTGCCAGGCCGAGATCACCGCGGAGCGCCAGATGATCGAGGCCCGCGACGCCATGCACCGGCGCCGCCAGGAATATATCGAGGCCAACCGTCAGCTCAAGATTGTCCAGCGCCTCGAGGAAAAGGCCCGCCAGCTTCACCGCGCCGAATACCTCCGCTCCGAACAAAACGAACTCGACGAATTTGCCGGCTTCAAGAGTGCCCGGCGACCCGCCCTGTCATGACCAAGATCCTTCAGAATCCCGCCCTCCTTTCCATCGTGGCCCTGTTTGCCGGGATCGCCGCCGGCGTCGTTCCGCTCATGCGCGTGGGCGACCAGATCATCGCCCAGATCCGCGCCACCCGCGTCGCCGTCGCGAAGGAGAAAAAGGCCCAGGGCTGGGATTTCTGGACCGTCGAGATCGACAACCTGGCTTCCGAGCTGCGCGACGAAAAAAGCCGCCAGCGCAAGAAGGCCGACCTGCTCGAGCAGCGCTCCGCCCGGCTCGATTCCGAACAGCAGGAACTCGACAAGATCCGCGCCAACGTCGAGTCGATGGAGAAGGAGATCGGCCAGCGGGTGATCGAGATCCGCGCCGACGAGGCCAAGAATCTCCGCTCGCTCGCCCAGACCTACACCAATCTCTCCCCGGGCGCCGCCGTCGCCATCCTCAAGGAAATGGATGACAACACGGTCGTGAAGATCCTTTCCCTGATGAAGCCCGACGTCATCGCCCTGATTTTCGAGGAGATGAGCAAGACCTCCGACAAGGATGGTCCGCTCGCGC
>DASYDZ010000061.1:0-22361 GCA_036499305.1 Candidatus Didemnitutus sp. | reverse complement strand
AAGCCTTTGGTGGCCGGGATCATGGAACGGTCATCCATGCGATCAAGACCGTCGAGAACCTGATGGAAACCGACGACACCGTGCGCGGCAGCGTCGATTTCCTGAAGTCGCAGTTGTCGAAGTAACGGCGAATCGGACTGGCTGAGGGGCTGGTCCAGGTTGGTCGATGGTCCCAGGCGCCCTTCGTGGCGTCCTCCCGCCCGAAAACACGCAGTGGCCACCAGCCATTCGCGCATTGGCACCCGCTCGCGTCATTTTGGACCAACTTGGCCGTCTTCGTCGGTCCCATTCGGGCAAAACCGACTCCCGGGCCCGGAAGCCGGATTTGACTCTCAACCCTCAACCAATAATCATTTTCATCCGCGCATGTCCCTCACTCCCGAACAAAAGCAAACCGTGACTTCGTGGGTCGCTGCAGGCGACAGCCTGTCGGTGATCCAGAAGAAGCTCACGGATCAGTTCAAGGTGTCGATGACCTACATGGATGTGCGGTTTCTCGTCGATGACCTGGGCCTGGAGTTGAAAAACCCCGCGCCGAAAGTGGACGTCAGCGACGTCACGAAGGCCGCCAAGTCCGCCCCGGCCGCACCGGCGCGTGCCGAGGCGAAGCCCGAGAAGAAGGGCCTGATGGACCGCCTCAAGAAGACCGTCGGCCTCGACGACGAAGAAGAGGACGCGGCCATGCCGGCCGAAGAGGCATTCGAGGATGAGCCCGAAGAGGCCGCCCCCCCGGTTGGCGGCACGGTGACGGTCGAGGTCGACCGCTTGATCCGCCCGGGAGCGGTGGTCAGCGGCAGCGTGGTTTTCAGCGACGGTGTTTCGGCCAAGTGGGCGCTCGACCAGACGGGACGCCTCATGCTCGATGCCGGCAAGGCCGGCTACCAGCCGTCCGCGCCCGACGTGCAGGCATTCCAGCGCGAGCTCAGCCGGCAGCTCCAGCAGCACGGGTTCTAGGCGAAGGTGGCTGCAGGCTGCCTTCCCTGCCGGGAGATGGAAATCCCGCCCGGCAAAGCGTCGCGCGGCCCAATCCTACCCACCGGACAGCATGCGCAGGAACTCGACCTCGTCGATGACCGCGACCCCGAGGGTCCGCGCCTTCTCGAGCTTCGAACCCGCCTCCTCGCCGGCCAGGACAAAATGGGTTTTCTTGCTCACGCTCGAGGAGACCTTGCCGCCGGCCGCCTCGATCCGAGCCGTCGCCTCCTCGCGGCTGAGTGAGGGCAGGCTGCCGGTCAGGACAAAAGTCTTGCCGGCCAGCGCGGAGCTGGTGGTTGCCGACTTCGCCGGAGCCTCCGGCTTCAATCCCACCCCGAGCAGCTCGGTGACGGTGGCGCGGTTGCGGGGCTCGTTGAAAAACCCGACGATCGCCCGCGCCATCGTTTCACCGATGCCCGGAATGACGCTCGCCTTGTTCGCGATGAAATCCTCCATCCCCGCCTCCGCCAGCCGCCCGAGTCCGCGAAAATGACCCGCCAGGTCCTTGGAGGCCGACACGCCCACGTGCGGGATGCCGAGTCCGTTGATGACCCGCCATAACTCCCGCCGTTTGGCGGTCTCAATCGCGGCCAGCAGGTTGTCCGTGGACTTGCCGACGTTCTTTCCGAGCGTAAGGAGTTTCGCACGATCGAGGCGGAAAATGTCCGGCAGTTCCTTGACCCAACCGCGATCAACCAGCTCATCGATCATCGCCACTCCCAGTCCGTCGATGTCGAGGCAGGCTTTCGAGACGAAATGCGCGAGCCGGCGGCGAACCTGCGCCGGACAGTTTACGTTCGGGCAACGCGTCGCCACCTCGCCCTCGATCTGCATCGTCGCGGTCCCGCAGACCGGACACTGATCGGGGAAGCGGTAAACTTTGCACTCCGGAGTGCGTTTCTGGAGATTGACGCCGATCACGGCCGGGATCACCTCGCCGGCCTTTTCGACCATCACGACGTCGTTCACCCGGATGTCCTTGCGCGCAATCTCGTCGGCGTTGTGCAGCGTCGCGCGCGACACTGTTGTTCCCGCCAGAACAACCGGCTCCAGCTCCGCCACCGGCGTAAGCACCCCCGTGCGGCCGACCTGCACGGTGATGGCCTTGATTTTCGTTTCCGCTCGTTCCGGTTCGAATTTGTAGGCCATGGCCCAGCGCGGCGCCTTCGCGGTCCGGCCGGCCTCCCGCTGCAGCGCGAAGGCATCGAGCTTCACCACCGCGCCATCCGTGCCGTACGCAAACGCGTGCCGGAGCCCGTCAAGTTCCCTGATGGCCGCCCAGGCTTCCTCGATGCCGCTGGCTTTCCAATAGCGCTCGACCGTGGGCAGTCCCCATGCGCGCACGAGTTCGTGATAGGCGTGCTGCGAATCGGTCACCGCCGGCTCGCAGAAACCCAGCCCATAAAGGACGATCTCGAGCTTGCGCTGCGCGACCTCCTTCGGATCGAGCTGCTTGATCGTCCCGGCGGCGAGATTGCGCGGATTGGCATACAATGCCTCGCCGGCCTCTTCGCGCTCCTTGTTGATGCGCTGGAACTCGGCCAGCGTGAGGTAAACTTCGCCGCGAATCTCGATCACGTCGGGAATCGGGATGCCCTTCCCTTCCTTCAATTCGGCCGGCAGCGTTCGGATGGTCCGGGCATTGGTCGTGATGTCGTCGCCCTCCTCGCCGTTTCCGCGGGTCACGGCGCGCACGAGTTTTCCTTTTTCGTAGGTGACGCTGACCGCCAGGCCATCGATCTTCGGTTCGACCACGTAGGCGAGATCCTCGCGTCCGAACAATTTCACCAGGCGCTGGTGAAACGCCCTGAACTCCTCCTCGGAATAGGTGTTGTCCAGGCTCTGCATCGCCAACCGGTGCCGGTACGGCACAAATCCCGCCGCCCGATCGTCGCCGACCTTCTCGGTCGGTGAAGCCGGGATCTTCAACTGGGGAAACTGCCCTTCCAAGGCCGCCAGTTCGGCCTTGAGCGCATCATAATCGCGGTCGGGGATTTCCGGGGCGGCCTTGCGATGGTAGAGCTCGTCGTGACGCGACACCTGCGGGCGCAGCTCGGCTATCCGTTTTCTGGCCTGGGCGAGGGTCATCGTCCGGGGCACGTTGGAGTAAAGTCGGCGCGCCGTCGCGGACAAAATAGCACACCTGGGCGGATCGCGAAGAACTCAGCCCAAGACCGGCCGGATAATCGCGAATACGTGGGGTCTTTCCAGCAGCGCCGTCCTCCCCATCGGAACCGCCTTCCGCTCAAGCCCGTCTAACATCTCATGCGTAACCCAAATTCCTCGTCCCGACCCTCCAACCCGCCACCCTCCAAGGGCGCCAAGCGGACCTCGCCGCTGGAAACCACCCCGCGGCAGGCGCAGCGCGACAAGTCCAAGCTGCGCCAGACGCGGAATCGTCTCGAGAATGAGCCGACCGTCGATGACACGTCGACCCGTTCGACGTTATTTTAGCCGGAACGGGTGAAAGCTGGTTTTGCTCCAGGATCGACAGGTCCTTCGGTAGTCGCCGATTTCCACTTCGGCGGTAGAGGCGTCGGTATGGAAACCGACGCCCACCTACCGCATCGTTCCGGTTCAGTGAGCCAGCCATCATTGTAACGAGGCGCTTCGATGGAGCCGGGTCCGCAGGGCCCGGTGCCGTGTCGACCATGCCGGCCACCGGGGTTTGGCGCCCCCTGCTACATCGGAAACGTCCGATGAATCGAGGCGGACGCGATTCCTATCGCATATTTTCTTATCTCCGGGTTCGCCTGCTCGCCACTATTGGCAGCTACATCGACTGGCTCTTCATCCACTGGATCGCATGGCGAACCAGGTCGCTGCCGGAGGTCAGGCTGAGCTTTTCCTTCAGGTGCTCACGGTAGGAATCGATCGTCTTGACGCTGAGCTTCAGTTGATCGGCGATTTCCCGGGTGCCGTAACCGTTGCCCAGCAACTGAAAGACCTCCATCTCGCGATCACTGAGCTTTTCCATCGGCGAAACAACTTCGTCCGCCCGGTGCTGGACAAATCGCCGTAGCATCATGCCCTTGATGCGATCGCCGAGAAAGATCTCGCCCTGCATGATGCGATCGATCGCGGTGACCACCTTGTCCACGGCTTCCCGTTTCATGAGGTAACCCATCGCGCCGGCCCGCAGGGCCCGCTCGGCATAGACGTCCTCGTCGTGCATCGACATGATCAAAACGGCCATGGTCGGCACCTGCGCGCGCAGTCCCTTCGTCAATTCGATGCCGTTGGTCGAACGCAGCGAGATGTCGACCACCGCCAGGTTGGGCCGCAGCTTGGTCGCCAGTTCCATCGCGCGCGGCGCATTGTCCGCCTCGCCGACGATTTCGAACCGACGATCCTGCTCGAGCAGCGAGCGCAACCCCTGGCGCATCAGCGGATGATCGTCGACGAGCAGAATCCGGACATGGCTCATCGGCGTCGCGCCTCGGGGAATTTCGGGGGAAATCGGTTCCTCCAGCTCCACCGCAGGCGCCGGCGTCTCTTTCAAAGGGTTCTTCATGCGGCTTCCTCCAATGACACGTCCGCCGCGGAGTGGTGCGCGCCGTTGGCTGTCCGGCCCTAGGGAAATCGCCCCACCCGATGCGGGCGCCGCCGGGGCGCGGGTTTTACCCCATCACCCGACAGCGCCCGCGACCGGCAGCTACGAACGGCACGTGCACTTTTGGGCGCCTGCGCGCCCCTTTGTCCGGCTTCCGGTCCTGCCGCCTGCCCTGGTTCGGCTGCGCCGTGGGCGCACCGAACCGTCAACACCCGTCATGGCCAACCACAACGGGACCCAACTCAATCGAAGTTCGGGACATCGGTTCACTCTTCGGACGCCCCCTCGGTGGGTTCGTCATCCAGACGGTTGATCTGCCGATCGACATCGCCCGCCTCCCGCTCTCGCATGTCGCCCGATCCGACCGAGGTGGAATGTGACTTCTGGCGATGCCGGTGGGCGGCGCCCACGCGATCCTTGGCGGGCGCGCGACCGCGGCCGTGCTGCGGGAGAGGCATATCCGAATGCTGGCGTAACTGCGGATCGGCGCGCGTCGAGTCGGCACCCGATGCCGGACGGGAATGAATGGAGGTTGTCATGAGGTGGAGGAGTTGAGGGTTGAGAGATGTCTTGATTCCGCCCCTAACGTAACCATGTCCACGAGCGCGCGCCATCGGCAGTGTTCCGGATTCCGGGTACGGTGATTTCGACGACTCCGCCCGGGGGCGATTCCGGAGGGGGCGGCACGTTCGAAGTTCTTCAGGGGCAATTCACCTGCGGTGGTTCCTCCCATGGCAGGACACGCGGGCCACCCGATGGCGCACCTTGCGCATCCGGATTAAGGTTGCGGCATCGTGACGCGTGCCGCCCCGGCGGTTGCGTCGAATCATCAACCTCAAATCCCAACCATCATGTCCAAAATTACGAATCTCCGCGAACTCTTCATCGAGGAGCTGCGCGACCTCCACAGTGCCGAAACGCAGCTCGTCAAGGCCCTGCCGAAGATGGCGAAGGCATCCGGTGATGCCTCTCTGCGCACCGGCTTCGAACACCACCTCGAGCAGACAAAGAACCACGTCGCCCGCCTCGAGCAGATCTTCGAGTCCCTCGGGGAAAAGCCCAAGGGCCGGACCTGCGACGCGATGAAAGGCCTGGTCGAGGAGGGCGATGAATGGGCGTCCCAGCGGGCGGAATCCGCCCTGCGCGACGCCGGCATCATTGTCGCCGCCCAGAAGGTCGAGCACTACGAGATCGCGGGCTATGGCTCCGTGATCAGCATGGCCCAGCGCCTCGGCCTGGAGGATGCGGCCGACCTTCTGCGGCAGACGCTCGATGAGGAAGCCGCCACCGACGAAACCCTGACGGAGATCGCCATGGGTCTGCCGCTCGAAAGCATCGAGGCCGGAGTCGACTCCTGACATCTCTGGTTGGCTAAAGACAGCAGACGGTGCCCTGGACCCGCTCGGGGAACGGGGCACCGTTTTGCCATGGGGAATAACCCGGAGGAACCGAGGCGCTCCGCGGTCGCTCCAATGAGTGATGACCCCAGTCGCCTCCGGCTTGCGGACATTTGGCCCTAGCCGGTGTCCGGGCAGAGATCGATGTGCCCATCGATCCGCCGGCTTGATGGAAAATATTCGACCGTGCCTTTCGGCCCGGGGAACCGTCGGATGAAAATCGAGGACCTCGGCTTCATCGGCGACCTGCACACCGCCGCCTTGGTGGATCATCGCGGAACGATGGTGTGGCTTTGCCTGCCGCGTTTCGACTCCCCTGCCTGCTTCGCATCGCTCGTGGGCGACCGCGACAACGGCTTCTGGTCGCTCGCCCCGTCCGGGCCGGTCAAGGCGCGGCGCCAGCACTATCGCCCCGACACGCTGGTCCTCGAAACCGAATTCGACACCGCCGGAGGCACGGTCCGCGTGATCGATTTCATGCATCCCGACGGCAAGCGCCGCGATGTGCTGCGCCTGGTCGAGGGGGTGCGGGGTCGGGTGAAAATGGCCATGCGCCTCCGGGTGCGTTTCAACTATGGCGAAATCGTGCCGTGGGTTCGTCGCGTGCCCGAGGGACTCGCCATGATCGCGGGGTCCGACGCCCTCCTGCTGCGCAGCAACGTTCCGACCGAGGGGCGCAACCTCACGACCTGCGCCGACTTTGAGCTGCGTGCCGGGGAATCCCGGTTCTTCACGCTGAGCTGGTACCCGTCCCACGAAAAACCGCCGCCCGCGCTCGCGGTCCGGTCCCGTCTGGCTTCCACCGAAAAATTCTGGCAACGCTGGTGCGCCCGCTGCACCTATCGCGGCCCATGGCGCGACCCGGTCATGCGCTCGCTGATCACTCTGAAGGCGCTCACGTACCGGCCCACCGGCGGAATCATGGCGGCCGCCACGACCTCGTTGCCCGAAAAAATCGGCGGCTCGCGCAACTGGGATTATCGCTACTGCTGGCTGCGCGACGCCACTTTCACGCTCTTTGCGCTCCGGCATGCCGGCTATACGTCCGAAGCCGGTGCCTGGAGCGGCTGGCTGTTGCGCGCGATCGCCGGCGACCCCGAACAGATACAGATGCTCTACGGCGCCAACAGCGGTCGCGTGCCCGACGAGGTCGTGCTGGCCCACCTCGGCGGCTACGCGGGCTCGCGACCCGTGCGACTGGGCAATGCCGCCGCGCGGCAGTACCAGTTCGATATCTACGGCGAGCTCATGGACGTCCTGCACGTCACCGGCCAGATGGGCCTGCGCTCCAGCGATGACTTGTGGCGCGTCCAGCGGCATCTCGTCGAATTCGTCGCCCGCCACTGGCGCGAGCCGGACCAGGGCATCTGGGAGTTCCGCGGACCACGCCGCCATTTCACCTACTCCAAGGTCATGGGGTGGGTCGCGCTGGACCGTGCCATCCAGTCGGTGGAGCGATTCGGCCTCGACGGACCCGTGACGCGCTGGCGTCGCCTGCGGGCCGAGATCCACGCCGCCGTTTGCCGCGAGGCCTTCAACTCCCGTCGCGGCGCCTTCACACAGTATTTCGGCTCGAAACAGCTCGACGCGAGCCTGCTGCTGATGCCGCTGGTCGGGTTCCTGCCCGCGACGGATCCGCGCATGCGCCGCACGATCGAGCTGATCCAGTCGGAGCTGATGGCGGGCGGCCTCGTCTACCGCTACAACCCCGAGCATTCCCGCGCCACTGACAGCCTCCCGCCCGGCGAGGGCACGTTCCTGCCCTGCTCGTTCTGGCTTGTTGACTGCCTCTGCCTGCTCGACCGACGCGACGAGGCCCGGCGGCTTTTCGAACATCTGCTCCGGCTGCGCAACCCGCTCGGTCTGCTCGCGGAGGAATACGACCCGTCGACCCGGCGGCTCCTCGGAAATTTCCCCCAGGCGATCAGTCACGTGGCGTTGATCAATTCCGCCCAGAATCTGTCCGAGCAGGTCATGCCCGCCCGCGAGCGCAGTGCAGGATTGCAATCGAGCGTCAGCCGTCCCGCGCGCCGGCGGTAAGGACCGGTTCGGCCCGATTCCGCGGTTGGGCGTTTCTCGCGTTTCGCGGGACCGCGGATCAATTCGCTGCGTTTTCGGAAGGGCCCGGTGTCCCGATCGGGCCGTGCTCCAGACTCGTTGCCTCCGACCTGATTTTAGCGGATCGATAGACGACATCGATCCCGCCCGGCGTCGTCGTTTCCTTCCGTTATCGGGGCCGAACGGCATGCGCATGGGGTAAAGACCTACCATCGAAGCGCGAGCCGGCCCGATCGGCGCTCCGCGGGGTAATGTGACTTGCCGTCGCCGAATTCCGCGATTCTCACTCTGAGAACGGCGCCGTCGAGGGATTTGATTTTGGGGCACGCTGCGATTCGTGGACCCGAAATCACTCCGACGAAAAAATGCGCCGGCGATCCGCGCAGCAACGTTTGCAATTCGACGCGGTGGCGGGAGCAACGCTTCGGGCGCATCCGTTCCGCACCCCAGGATATTGTTACTCGCACGCGCGGGAGGTTCTCTCGCTCGTTTTTGGCCCAGCCGAATCCAACCCCCAGTCATTCGATTGCTCCTGTCATGAAATCCATCGCACCTCTGTCGATGTTTCTTTCGCGCCTCCGCACCGCGGCGCCTTTGTTTGTTACCCTGTTCCTGTTCGCGTTCACCGTCACCGCCCGGGCGCAGTCACCCGTCCTCCGCATCGACGCCGGCGGCGGTGCCGTGTCGCCTTTCGCCGCCGACACGGATTTCAATTCGGGCAATCAATTCAGCAGCACGGCCACGATCAATCTCAGCGGTGTCACCAATGCCGCGCCCATGGCCGTTTACCAGAGCGTGCGCTGGAACACGTCGTTCAACTACACGCTGCCCGGCCTCACCCCGGGCACCGCCTACGTCGTGCGACTGCACTTTGTCGAACTCTCGTTTACCACCGTGGGCGCACGAACGTTCAACGTCGCGATCAATGGCGCCAACGTCCTCTCGAACTTCGATATCTTCGCGGCCGTCGGACAAAACCACGCGCTCGAGCGTGAGTTCAATGCGACCGCGAACGGCTCCGGCCAGATCGTCCTGGCCTTCACCCACGGCACCGCCGACAACCCGTCGATCGCCGGCATCGAAGTGTGGACCACGAGCGCGCCCACCGTGCCGCCTGCGCCAACCGGAGTCACGGCCACGTCGGGCAGCGGCTCGGTGGGACTTTCTTGGACCGCGAGCTCCGGCGCCACGAGCTACATCATCTATCGCAGCACCAGCTCCAACGGCGAGGGCACGACCGCCTACGCCTCCAACGTCACCGCGACCGGTTACACCGACTCCGCGGTCACGATTGGCACCACCTACTACTACAAAATCGCAGCGGTGAATTCCGCCGGCACCTCGGCCCAATCCGCGGAGGTGCACGCGGCGCCGGCCTCGACTCCTCCCAACACGGCCGTGCTTCAGATCGACGCCGGCGGCGGCATCGTGACTCCGTTTGCGGCCGACAAGGATTTCGACAGCGGCAATCAGTTCACCAGCACGGCCACCATCAGCGTGAGCGGCGTCACCAACGCCGCACCCGCCGCCGTGTACCAGAGCGTGCGCTGGAATACATCGTTCAACTACACGCTGCCCGGCCTCACCCCGGGCGCCAGCTACGTGGTGCGCCTGCATTTCGTCGAACTCTCATTCACGGCCTCCGGCTCCCGCACGTTCAACGTCGCGATCAACGGCACGAGCGTTCTTTCGAATTTCGATATTTTTGCCGCGGTCGGGCAAAACCACGCGCTCGAGCGGGAGTTCAACGCGACCGCCAACAGCTCCGGCCAGATCGTCGTCGCCTTCACGCACGGCACGGCCGACAACCCTTCGGTCGCCGGACTTGAAGTCTGGACCCCGGCCTCAGTAACGGTGCCATCGACTCCGACCGGTGTGACGGCGACGCCGTCCAGCAGTTCGGTGGCTCTCTCCTGGACCGCGAGCTCCGGTGCCACCAGCTACAACGTCTTTCGCAGCACCACTTCCAATGGCGAAGGCACCACCGCCTACGCCTCCAACATCACCACCGTAAGCTTTACGGACACGGCCGTCACCACCGGAACCACCTACTACTACAAGGTGGCCGCGGTGAACTCCGCCGGCATGTCCGCCCAGTCCTCGGAAGTGCACGCCGCGCCCACGGCCACGGCACCGTCGACACCGACCGGCGTCACGGCCACCTCCAACAGCAACTCCATCGGCCTCTCGTGGTCGGCGAGCGCCGGTGCCACGAGCTACAACATTTATCGCAGCACGAGTTCCAATGGCGAGGGCACGTCCGCTTATGTCTCCAACGTCACCACGACCAGCTACACCGACTCTGCCGTCGCGGTCGGAACCACTTACTACTACAAAGTGGCCGCGGTGAACTCCGCCGGCATGTCCGCCCAATCTGCGGAGGTCCACGGTAGCCCGACCGGCAGTTCCGTTCCACCCAACACCGCGGTGCTGCAGATCGACGCCGGTGGCGGCGCGGTATCTCCGTTCGTGGCCGATGTGGATTTCGACTCCGGCACGGCCTTCAGCAGCGGCTCCGCCATCAATGTGGCCGGAGTCACCAACGCCGCGCCCATGGCCGTCTATCAAAGCGTGCGCTGGAATGCGTCCTTCAACTACACGCTGCCCGGCCTGACGGCGGGCACCAGCTACGTCGTGCGCCTGCACTTCGTGGAGCTGTCGTTCACGACCGCCGGCGCGCGCGCCTTCAACGTCGCGCTCAACGGCACCAGCGTCCTCTCGAACTTCGACATCTTCGCCGCCGCGGGACAGAACCACGCGCTGGAGCGGGAATTCAACGCGACCGCCAACAGTTCCGGCCAGATCGTCGTCGCGTTCACCAAGGGCACGGCCGACAACCCGGCCGTCGCCGGAATCGAGGTCTGGACGCAGCCCACGATTCCCGCCGCACCGACCGGCCTCAGCGCGGTCGGTTCCACGAGCCAGGTGGCCCTCTCATGGGCCGGCAGCACCGGCGCGAGCACCTATAACGTTTATCGCGGCACGAGCGCCAATGGCGAAAGCGGCACTCCCATCGCAACCGGCATCACGACCCTCAATCTGACCGACACCGCGGTGGTGAACGGCAACACCTACTATTACAAGGTGGCGGCCGTGAATTCCGCCGGCGTCTCGGCGATGTCGAACGAAGCCTCCGCCACGCCACGAGTGGTAGTGCCCCCGACCCCGGCCAATCCGGCGGCCATGGCCGAATTCGGCGATGTCTCGGTCACCTGGAACGCCAGCCAGGGCGCGACGACCTACAATGTCTACCGCGCAACCTCGGCCGGCGGCGAAGGCGCGACACCGTACGTGTCCGGCGTCACCAGCACCTCGTACATCGACAACAGTGTGACTGCCGGCACGACGTATTACTACAAGGTGGCCGCGGTGAATTCCGCCGGCACCTCCGGGCAGTCGACCGAGGTCAGCGCCGCGCCGCTTTCGGCGGCCGGCCAGGGCGCGTCCATGCCCTACACCCGTTATCGCGCCGCGGACTCGGCCGTCGCAACCTATGGCGGTGGCGCCATGCTGAAGACCAGCCCGCAGTTTGCCCGGCTGAACCTGGCGTCGCAGGCCTCCGAACAGGGCTACGTCGAGTTGTCCGCGACCGGATCGTATGTGCAGTGGACCGTGGCCCAGAACAACCAGGCGGGTGTGACGATGCGCTTCACGCTGCCCGATACCGCCGACGGCGTGGGCCAGAGCGGTTCGGTCGACTGCTACGTCAACAATGTCAAGGTGCAGACCGTCAACCTGACCTCGTACTATGCGTGGCAGTATTTTGGCGGCGGCGGCGACCCGAGCGACACGCCGGTGTCCGGCGACGTCCCGGCTTTCGCGTTCGACGAGGTCCACTGGCTGCTCGGCACCGCGATGAACGCCGGCGACAAGATCAAGATCCAGAGCACGGGCGGTCCCGTGGTCGGGGTTGATTTCCTCGAGATCGAACAGGTTCCTGGCGCCGTGGCACAGCCGACCGGTTCCGTTTCCGTCACTTCGTACGGAGCCTCCTCGGGCTCGTCCGACAACCTCGCGGCGTTCAACAGCGCGGTTGCGGCGGCGGTGGCATCTTCCAGCAAGACGCTCTACATCCCGGCTGGCACCTACAAGCTCTCGAGCATGTGGGTGATCGGCTCCACCAGCAGTCCCATCAGCCAGCTCACGATCACCGGCGCCGGAATCTGGTACACCAACATCCAGTTCACCAACTCGGCCGTCGCGGGCGGCGGATGCTCCATCCGCCTGAGCGCAACCGGCACGATGGACTTCAGCAACATGTACCTGAACTCGAACCTCAGGTCGCGGTACAACGAAAACGCCATCTACAAATGCTTCATGGACAATTTCGGGGTCAATTCCCACTTCCATGACCTGTGGGAGGATCACTTCGAATGCGGATTCTGGGTCGCCGACTACGCGTACAATCCCTGCCAGATTGCATCCGGCTTGGTGATTCAGAACTGCCGCATCCGCGACAACCTGGCCGACGGCGTCAACTTCTGCAACGGCACCCACGACTCGATCGTCGAGAACTGCTCCATCCGCAACGGTGGTGACGACGGCCTGGCGGTGTGGCCGAACAACTACAATGGGGCCCCGATGGCCGTGAATGACACGTTCACCCACAACACGATCGAGTTCATCTGGCGCTCGTCGGGCATCGCCTTCTACGGCGGCTCGGGCCATGTGGCGAGCTACGATCTGGTCGAGGACACGTTCATGAGCGCCGGATTCCGCACCAACACGACGTTCCCGGGTTACCACTTCGAGAACAACACCGGCATCACCATCAGCAACTCGACGATGGTGGACTGCGGCACCAGCTACGACGCCTGGGCCGGGGAGCTGGGCGCGGTCGACCTCGAGGCCAGCAACACATCGATCACGAACTTCACGTTCACGAACGTCAACGTGGTCAACGCGCAGCGCGACGGCTACAGCTTCGGGTTCTCCGGCGGCTTCAGCGGCATCCAGCTGAACAGCTGCACGGTGAACGGGACCGGCCTCGACGGCATCACGAGCAGCAAATACACGCAGGCTCATCTCGGGGCGGGCATCTGCACCTACAGCGCCGGTGCCGCCACGTTCACGAGCTTCTCCTACGCCAATTGCGCCGGCGGGGAGGTCTTCAACCAGGGCGGGTTCGTGCTGACGTTCCGGTAGGGAAAGGTCTCAACCTGTCGCCAACGGTGGCGGCAATGTTTTCGACCAGGGCGGACGCCAAAAGCGTCCGCCCTTTTTCTTTGGTTGATTCACGATACGAACTCGAACGCACGGCCATCTTTTCCGCAGTCCGGCGGGCGCAATCGGAATTGAATGCGAATGACCGCCGGCCTTATATGCATGCCGTGACCAGCAGTGAGGAGCACATGTTTATCCTGATCGGTGCCGGCACAGGCGTTTTACTCGTTGTGATCGCCAAAATTCGGGAGATAGCCGCAAATGCACCTCCCGATCCGTGGTCATCGGAAGTTGCGCCCGAATCGCTGGAGGCCTGCGATCCGCTTTGCCCCGACTGTCTGACACCACATGGCTTGGCTCACCGATTTTGTCCGCGCTGCGCATATCCGGTGGGCGACTTCACTCCGTTGGATCCCTATTTTCAAAACCTGGTGGTGGGAGATTTGTTCCGCCGCGGAATTGCCGGGCCGCCCGAGCCCGGATTGGGCCGACAAGCCTTTCTGGTTATTCTCTCGCTCAACTCGTACATGATCTTTGCGCCGCTGTATTGGTTCTGGATGGTGCGCAAGGCTCGCGGCAAACCGATCTGCCAGCGCGTGCGGCCAGCTCCCCTCGAGTGATCGATCACCCATGTCGCATCTCACTTTTCAACTCCTTCGCTGGGCGTTCCTGCCGGTCCTGTATTGGATCGGCTTCGCCGCCACGAAGACGTTTTCGCTGGGCCGGGCCGTGGTCATGCCCTTTTCGGATTACGGCGAAGAAGAATACGCCTGGTATGAATTCACTGTTCGCGAATCGGGCATCCGGTACTGGCTGGCCGAAACCATGGTCCTCATCGGCGGAGTCACCTTTCTCCTGGTGCTCGCGGCCGCCTTTTGGTGGCGCCTGTCCTGATTGTACCTTCTACCGTAGTCTGCGCCTCGCTCGTCGCTGGAAAATTCAGCGATCGGCAGCGGAGACTTTCATTTGCTGCGGATGACTGGGAAGCTCCGGTTGGACAGTGCGTACACGCGCGACTCCTCGAAAAGCTCACTTGGTAAAAGGACATCGATCCCATAAAAGTAGGTGTAAGGCTGCTTTTTAATATTATATGCATCTTTGATGTTGCTTTTCTTTTATGGAAAGCATACTCAATGCTGCATGAGGACTATTAAAACAATCGTGCGCAAAGGGCTCGATGAACGACTTCCTATCCTGAGGGAAGCGAAGGTAATGGCTATTCGGCCGACGCACGGATGGTTGCGAGCCGTCCGGGAAGCCATCGGTGCCAGACAAGAAACTGTCGCGAAACGGATGGGCGTCCAACGGCAATCGTACGCCCGTTTGGAGAAAACGGAAACCAGGGGAGCGATCAGCCTGAGCACCCTGCAGAAGGCTGCCGAGGCCATGGATTGCGACGTGGTCTACTATCTCGTGCCCCGGGCAACCGTCGCGACAAACTACACGGAACTCGCGCGGAAGCACGACCCGAAGTTCAAATACCTTCAGGCCAGCGAACATTCAATGGCACTTGAGGACCAGGCCGTGGGCGACCTCAAGCCGACGCCGTGAGCGGTATCTTCCAAACGAAGGATCATGAAACTCCCCTCTCCGAAGAAGAGAAACGGGATCTCATTCCCAGTTTGAGCACCCGCGCGGAGCTAAATGCGGCGGAACGCGCCAACATCGTCGGGGCGCGAATCTGGGCGATGCGCCGGCGCACGTTGCAGCGAGATGATCTGGTCACCGACATTTTCGCGCGGGAGTTACACCAAAGAATGTTCGGCCACGTTTGGAAATGGGCCGGCAGTTACCGGAAAACCGAACGAAATCTCGGATGGGAAGTGCACCGACTGACAGAGGGGACTCACAATGCGTTCGCCGATGCGCGGGCTTGGCTGCAATACGGAACTTACCCGCTGCAGGAAGCGGCCGTACGCATGCACCACCAACTGGTGCGGGTGCACCCATGGCCGAATGGCAACGGGCGGCACGCGCGGCTGATGGCCGATGTGCTATTACAGTCGCAGGGCGGTGCGGAACTGACGTGGGGTGCCGGCGCCGCAATCGTCGCTTCGGGCGGGATCCGCACGAAATATCTGGAGGCCATTCTCAAGGCCGATGCCGGAGACTATGGTCCCCTCCTTGAATTCGCGAAATCCTAGCGCGGCCTGCAAATCTTTCGCCAAATCTCGCCTGCAGCGTGGCATTTCGCAATGTCAACTGTCGCAACGTGTCGTGACGAAAAATCTCGCATCCCCCTCTGCGGGGAGTAACTTCCGCTCGCTTCTCTCGGTAAGCGATTTCAGGGAAAATGGTCGGGCTGGTGAGATTCGAACTCACGACCTCTTGCACCCCATGCAAGCGCGCTACCAGGCTACGCTACAGCCCGAGGATCCGTCGGAACGGTCAAGAAGCCGGATGGCCCGGCCCGAGGCAAGTCCTTTATTTGGCGCCGACGGACCGGCGCCAATGTTGAAAGTTGATGGTCGAAGGTTGGAAGACAGCACCTCCCGAGGTTTTCCGCGGCTGTTCTCCGGACGGATCCGTCATCGGCCGTCTCTCGTCCTTGGCTCGTCGTCTTAAGTTCTGCGGGCTGTCCGTCATCCGTGGTCAATAGTCCGTGGTCCGTCATCCGTCGTCCGTCATCCGTCGTCTGTGGTCCGTAGTCCGTCATCCGTGGTCCATTGTCTCTCATCTCCCGTCCGCCGTCTCCTGCATCCAGCCTCCCGCCTCCTTCCTTTTCTCACCTCATCCGGATCGCGACCTTGCCGGATTCAGACCAGTCATTGTGGCCACCGGGGATAAGCGTGAACCGCGCGGCGGGATGGGCCGCCGCGAACGCTCGCGCGTGCGGCAGCGGAATCACCTGGTCGCGCTCCGCTCCGAAGATGTCGACCGGCCCGCGGTAGTTCGCGAGCGCAGCGACGTTGTCCCAGTTGTCCACCAGCAGCCAGCGCACGAGCCAGCCGGGAAAATGGTCGCGGGCCACGAGATCAAGCCGGTCGAACGGGACGATGAGCACGAGTTTGTCGGGCCCATGCGCCATGGAGGCCAGGATACAGGCAGGTCCGCTGCCGATCGATTCGCCGGCGATCCCCACGGGCGTATTCGGAAAATCCTCACGCAGCCGCGCATAGGCCGCCTGCGCGGCGTCATTGATTGATTTCGCCGAGGGCACCCCGGGACGGTTGCCATAGCCGGGATATTCCAGGAAATAGACCCCGTCATCCGGCGCAAAGCACGACAACGCGTAAGCCCGATCCGAGGCCTGGCCGCCATTGCCGTGACAGAATAGCCAGACCGCGCGCGGCGATTTCACGACCCGCGCCACGCCGATGAGCTGCCCCTGATCGCGCCACGGCGCGAGTTCGTCGCCGTCCGGATGATGCGTCGGAAAAAACAGCAGCTTTCGCTCGATCGATGCGCGCGCGAGGGTGGCGGCGACGATTACCAGGGCGAAAACTACCAGGCCGATCAGCAGCAGGCGGGACACCGGGGCAGCATCGCCGCTCCCGGCCCGGCCGTCAAACCCAGGTCCGGTTTCGCGGCCAGCCCCCTTCCCGCTTCGCCGTCCACTCGTCACCCCGACAATTGGCGTCCCCGGCGTGACTCGAACACGCGACCGTCGGTTTAGAAAACCGATGCTCTGTCCAGCTGAGCTACGGGGACGAAGGCCGCCAGCGGCGCAGAACTGATGTCGGATTTGCGACCGATTGCCAACGGCTTTTTACGCGAGCCCTGCCGCCATTTCCGTCCGTTTTCCAATCGTGACGGAAACCCCGAATGACACCGCGAAGGCAGAATAAGGATATCTTGTCGCCGCAAAAAACCGGCGCGATCCCGTGAAAGTCGCCGCCTGCGTGCCCCAGATCGGCCGCTTGGGCCAGCGGTCCTCACATCGTGATCGTCGGCAAAAACAAACTGCCAATCCGTTTGAGAGGTCCGGGACTTACTGTGCCTCTCGGGCCTCGTTGCCGCCATGCCTCCTTTTAAACCGATGTCACCCCGGTCGAGACGGTAAATCCCTGTTCTCCGTGAAATCCGTGGTCAATTCCTCTGGGAAACCCGGGAACGGACCGATTGGGACATCGATCCCCACCCAATATGCGGGCTCGCCGATCCGGGCCCTGCGGACCCGGCTACACCTCAAGGCACCCATCGCTTCGCTGGCGGGCCTGCCATCCCGAGCTCGATGAGCGAAGACTGGTGGAGCAGACCGGGATCAAACCGGCGACCTCGTCGTTGCGAACGACGCGCTCTATCAACTGAGCTACTGCCCCAGACAGTGAGCCGGCCTTTTTGAGCGACCCTCCGGCCGGAGTAAAACAAAATCTTCCGGGCTCGTTTCCCTCTCGAAACGAGCGGTTTAACGGAAACGAAACATTGGCCCTCAATTTGCTATTGCAGTGACCTGAATCCAGTCTGACACAGAACCTCCGTCCTTTTTTTCCCACTCACTCACATGAAAAAGTCCATCAAGAAGTCCGCTGTCTCCGCCCCGGCCGCCAAGGCCCCCGCGAAGAAGGGCGCACCCGTCAAAAAGAAGCCCGCCGTGAACGTCGAGCCGCCCGCCACGTTCATCGCCGCCAAGATCGAGATCGGTTTCGGCAACCATCTTTTTATCCGTGGCGAAGGCCCGGGCCTGAACTGGAGCAAAGGGCTGGCGATGGACTGCATCGGTTCCGACATGTGGGCCGCGACGATCAAGGGCGCGCTCTCCCCGGTTACCTTCAAGGTGCTGGTCAACGACCTGTCCTGGAACGCCGGCAAGGATTACCTCGTCGAACCCGGCCAGAGCGTGACCGTCGTGCCGACGTTCTGAAAAGGCGATAAGCTGAAAGCTTTAAGGATTAAGGCAAACCAACGATGCAGTAGGTGGGTGTCGGTTTCCATACCGACGCCTCTGTCGCCGACATGGACATCGGCGACCACCGCTATTCGCTGGCGACCACCTCAATCCTAAAACTTATCGCTTAACGCCTGCCGCTTGGCTTCCCGGATCCGGATTGATCGCGAGCAGGGCCGCGCGGATGTCCTCGGGACCCGGCTTCGTGCCGTCCTCACGCGTGGCCGGAATGACCGCACCGCGCATGCGGACGCGCGTGAATGGCCACGGGATCGCAAAACGATCCCAGCTCTTCATCCGGAAGGCCGGGCCGAATTCCGCGCCAATGAGGATCATCGGCGCGTTGACGCGGCGCGACACGACGAGCATGCCGGGCTCCACCGTGTAACAGGGTCCGCGCGGTCCGTCGGGCGTGATCCCAATATCGTAGCCCCGCCTCATTTTCTCGATCAGGGCGCGCGCCGCCTCGCGGCCATAGTTGCTGCTCGAGCCCCGCACCGGCTCGAGGCCGATGATCCGATAAAATGCCGCCAGCCACGCACCGTCCTTGCTTGCGCTGACCAGTCCGCAAAGCGGGCGCCGCGAGCGGTAGCGTCGGAAAATCTCCGCCGAAAGAAAAAGGCGGTTGTGCCATATCGTTACCACCGCAGGCACATCCGACTTCGTCAGCAGCGCGCGCGTGCGGTCGTCGATCTCGAACCGCAGGGTGCGCCCCCAGACCCGCAAAAGCAGCGCGAGCATCCACAGGACGGCGCGGCGCCAGCCCGCGACTTCGGCGACGGTGGGTGCGGGTGTATCCTCGGTTTGCAGGTCTCGGTTATGGCGGTGGAATCCCGGGCGCGCCAAGTTAAACTTGAGCCGCGTCCGGACGCGGACGACGATTTTCCATGCTCCTCGCCCCGTGTCCGTACCTGCCCGAAGCGGGAGTCGACATGGATGCCGGACATCTCACGGCGCATGGGCCGCGACGCGACGCGGCCTTCTACCTCACGGCCCTCGCCTATGGTCAGCATCTCTGGCAACGCGGCCTCGCCGCGCGGTCGATCCTCAAGCTCAACCGCGCCTTTGGCGCCGACCTGGATCCCGCCGACGAGGTGCTCACGCCATGGCCGCTGCCCTACTCCGCGCTCGGCTGGATCCTGCGCCGCACCCCGCCCGATTCCTTTCTCGGCAATCCGCGCGTGCATTTCCAGCACCTCGCCGACCGCATGAATGAACCCCGTCGCGACCAGCGCCGGTGGCGCGCCTGGGCGTGCTGGGCGGTGACCCGGGTCGTCCGGCCCGATTTTCCCGGCGATCCACTTCACGAGGTCGAGGAACCAGCGTTCGAATCCGTCGGCGAGAAGCTCGATCGGCACGGATTCCCCGGCGAACGCGCCCTGTGGCAAATCGCCCTCGAACGCAGCGGGAACTGAGCGGATCAACCGGGACGATTCAGTCCGTCCACGGATTCCATGGAAAATCACCTCTGGATTTGCAGGGCGGCATTGCCAACGCCGCCTTGCCTGGCGGGATATGGCCCGTTCGACAGGTCAGGGCGGGAAATCTGCCTACATCCGAGCCAGATTTTTCGTGGCTTGGTTCATGAGTTTCGTGGGCCAATTGCCTTGGCCCGAATCCCTGATCGGCCCTTGCATCCCTTGGCGGTAGAACTGATCGGTTGGTTCCGGATCTTCCGTGTCGTTCCGCGTCTTCCGTGGGCAATAGATTGGCGGGATATGGAAATCCCACCCTACATCCGAGCCAGATTTGTGGTGGCTTGGTTCGTGAGTTTCGTGGGCCAATTGCCTTGGCCCGAATCCCTGATCGTCCCTTGCGTCCCTTCCCGGTAAAACTGATCGGTTGGTTCCGGATCTTCCGTGTCGTTCCGCGTCTTCCGTGGGCAATAAATCGGCCGGATATGGAAATCCCTCCCTGCATCCGAGCCAGATGTTTCGTGGCTTGGTTCGTGAGTTTCGTGGGCCAATTGACTTGGCCCGAATTCCTGATCGTCATTCCAATGTAAGACTGAACGGACGCGCTCCGGTCTTGCTATGCCGTCCGCTCCGCCGATTGAATGCGGCATGAGTCTCTACCTCGGTATCGACAGCGGCACGCAGAGCACGAAGACCGTCGTGCTCGACCTCGACCAGGGCCGGATCGTCGCGGAGGCCCGCGCCCCGCACCGCCTGATCGCCGGGCTGCCCGCGGGACATCTCGAACAGCATCCGTCCGACTGGATCCGCGCCCTCGATTCCACCCTGAAGTCTGTCGCGCGCAAAATCGACCGCCGCCGGATCCGCGGCATCGGCGTGTCGGGACAGCAGCACGGCTTCGTTCCGCTGGATGGCGCCGGCAAGGTCATCCGGCCCGCGAAGCTCTGGTGCGACACCTCCACGTCGGACGAATGCGAGCTGCTCACGCGCAAGCTCGGCGGCGTTTCCCGCGTGATCAAACTGGCCGGCCTGCCGTTTCTGCCCGGCTACACCGCGCCGAAGATTCTCTGGCTGAAGCGCCACGAGCCCGCGCATTTCAAACGCCTGCGGCACGTGCTGCTGCCGCACGATTATCTCAATTTCCACCTGACCGGAAATTATTTCATGGAGCCCGGGGATGCCTCGGGCACCGCCCTGCTCGACGTGCGCCGGCGACGCTGGTGCCCCGAAGTGATCCGGGCCATCGATCCGCGCCTCGCCGACTGGCTCCCCGAACTCGGCGATTCCTCGAAGCCGGCCGGCACGCTCCGGCCCGAACTCGCGCGGCGCTATGGTTTTCCGGCCGACATCGTCGTCTCGGCCGGCGGCGGCGACAACATGATGGGCGCCATCGGCACGGGCAATGTCGAGGCCGGCGTCGTGACGGCATCGTTCGGCACCAGCGGCACGATCTACGCCCACAGCCCGAAACCGGTGATCGATCCGCGCGGCGAGATCGCGGCGTTCTGCGACTCCACCGGCGGCTGGATGCCGCTGCTGTGCACGATGAATGTCACGCTGGTCACGGAGATTTTCCGCGAGTTGTACGGGCATGACCACGGCGCGCTGGAAAGGGCGGTCAATTCCACCCCCGCGGGTTCGGGTGGTTTGATCCTCCTGCCCTATCTCGACGGCGAGCGCACCCCCAACCTGCCCTATGGCCGCGGCGTGCTTTTCGGCCTGACCCGCGCCAACACCAATCGCGCCCATCAGTTGCGCGCCGCCATGGAGGGCGTCACGCTCGGCATGAATTACGGGCTGCGCCGGCTCGCGACGCTCGGCGTGAAACCGGCGGAAATCCGGCTCACCGGCGGAGGCGCCAAGTCGGCCGCCTGGCGCCAGCTCGCGGCCGACGTCTTCGGCGTGCCTGTCGTCAAGATGGTCGAGGACGAGGGCGCCGCGCTGGGCGGAGCGATCCAGGCCGCCTGGTGCGATCGACCGGCCACCCCGATCCGGAAACTCGCCGCCCGCGTCGTGAAAATCGACTCCCGCACGCGCTGCCGGCCCGACGCGCGCCGCCATGCCCTCTATCGCAGCCTGCAGGAACGCCATGATGCGCTCGGCCGGGCTCTCAGCCCGTTTTTCATCGCGGAATAGAGGCGGATACAACGCGTTCTTGAGCCCGGTGCAGTCGGTCGGTAGAAGCCGTGCCGATGCCGTGCGCCCCTAAACGAAGTGGACGCGACGATCTCGATCGACGCCGCAGGCCATGTGACCGAGGTCGCCCTCAAACCGGGGCTGGTTGCCGCACCGATGGACGCCGCTCTCGTTGACGCCCTGAGGCGGGCCACGGCATTTGTGCCGGCGATCCAGGACGGAAAATTCCTGCCTGGCACCTATGCGTATCACCTGACCGTGCCGCACTGATTGGTCCGGTCATCGGCCAGCCACGCCTTCAACGATAAAGTAAAGATCCCCGGAGCAATTTCCCGGGCATTTGATCCAGACAGCCCAAGCAACCAAGTCCCTCTTTAGCTGTAGGAGCGGGTTTACCCCGCGATTTCCAGTTCGATCGCGGCATAAAGCCGCTCCCACAACAATCCAAGCCGGAGTAAGCTCCGGGCCATCAGTGAAACAAGGCACTCTTACCGGAGGACACAGAGGGCGCGGAGTAACGGCCAAATCCGAACTCTTTCCTTCGGCGGCCTCTGTGGCCTCCTGTGAAAATGAGTTCAAGTAAAGATCCCCGGAGCAAGCTCCGGGGCATTTGATCAAGACAGCTCCAAATCCAACTGACCCTTGTGCAGCACTCGATACTCACTCTTCCCGCCTTGTCCCTGCACGTAAGCGGGGATCACCTTCTCGCTGCCGTGTTGGCCCACTGTGTTCACGAAATACCCCTCACCCCAGAACGCCCCGCCCCACAGCTTTTGCTTCACCTCTGGAGCCTTGGCGAACACCTCCCGGGCAATCAGACTCTTCACCGTCTGCAC
>DASYDZ010000060.1:0-54667 GCA_036499305.1 Candidatus Didemnitutus sp. | reverse complement strand
CCACTCGGCCTGGGGCTGCGCCCACGCCGCTTCGATCTCTTTCACCAGTTCCTCGCCAAAATCAGGTAGGGTTCTTGCCATGGCCCACCTTGATCATCTCCATCTCACTTGTTAAGCGTAAAAGCTACAGGCGAATGGTATTATCACTAGGTTATACATGTTTTAGAAATGCCATAAGTGCATTGATTGCGCTCTGGCATAATGAAATACACTAAAACTGAGCATATTATACGCAGGTGGCCGCTAAACAGCGATTTTGTCGCATTTCATGTCAGTAAAAAGCCCTAAACAGGCCTTTCCCAAGCATGAAGCGGCTATGATCCACATTTCGTGTTGAAAAAAGACCTATTTTGGGCTTAAAACGAACATGATGGAGCAAAGCCAGAACCGCTTGAGCACCTTCGTCGCGAATCTCCTCGCGACGGGCCGGGTGGCTTTTTCCAGCGCGGAAGCCCAGAAAGAACTCGGCCTTCCCCGTGCATCCCTCCTGAAAAGCGCGCGTCGGCTACAGAAACAAAGCAAGCTCTACTCCCCCCGCAGCAGCTACTACGTCATCGTCCCGCCGCAGTTCCTGAAATGGGGCGCGCCGCCGCCGAGCTGGTTCATCGACGATCTCATGCGACATGAGCAACGGCCTTACTATGTTGGCCTGTTGAAGGCAGCCGAGCTGCACGACGCCTCACATCAGGCGGTCATGGAGTTCCAGGTCGTCACCAGCGCCCGCTTGCCGAAACTGCAGGCCGGCCGCTCCCGGATCGTCTTTCACTACCGGCGCAATCTGGACGAGCTCGCCGACGCGATCGAGGAACGCAAGACCGACACCGGCAAGATGCGCCTGTCGTCGCCGGAACTCACCGCGCTGGACCTCGTGCGCTATCCGCATGCCGCCGTCGGCTTCGACAACATTCTCACGGTCATCACCGAACTCGGCCCCAAGCTGGATGGCGGCAAGCTCGCTATCCTTTGTCCGAAATTTGAGACCTCGGTCCGGCAACGGCTCGGTTACCTGTGTGCGCGCGCCGGTCATTCGCGGGCGGCCGACGTGCTGCAGGCCAGCCTGCAGAATGATCGGAAGTTTCGCTGGATTGAATTCGACCCTAGCCAGGCGAAGGGCGGCCCCGACCTTTCGCCCGCGCCGAGCAAGCGCGATACCCGGTGGCGGCTAGTCATCCGCCGGGCGCCGGAGGCCGACGAGCAATGATTCCGTCGCAGAATATCGTTGCTTGGAGTGGAAAAGTGCCGTGGGCCGAGCCAAGGCAGATCGAACAGGATCTCATCATTTGCCGCGCTCTCGTGGCCCTGTTCTCCGATGGGTTTTTGCGCCAGGAGCTGCGCTTCCGCGGCGGCACCGCCCTCAACAAGCTGCATTTCCCGGCACCCCTGCGCTATTCCGAGGACATTGATTTGGTGCGCACCACCAACGGCCCCATCGGTCCCGTGCTCGATGGCGTGCGCGGCGTCCTCGAGCCGTGGCTGGGGAAAGCAGGTTCCGACTTGACGAAAATCGCGCCGAAACTTCGGTTTCGGGTGCCGGCCGAGGACGGATCAGGGACCATCCGACTGAAGATCGAAATCAACACTCGGGAAGTCGCCGCCTATGACCCGGTGGTGGCCATGTCCTTTCGCGTGGAAAACCCTTGGTTCACCGGCGAGACCACTATTGTCACTTACTCGCGCGAGGAAATGCTTGCGACCAAGCTCCGGGCGCTGCTGCAGCGCAACAAGGGCCGGGATCTGTTCGATCTGGCGCACGCCAAGGACGTTTTTCCCGGGCTTAACTTCGCGCGAATCATCGAGTGTTTTGGGCTCTACCTCAAAAACGGCGGCCAAGAAATCAACCGTGCGGAAGCCGAAAGGAGAATGTTCGAGAAGTATGCGAACCCCTCCTTTCTTAAAGATATGCGGCCGCTGCTACCGGCCGCAGAGGCCGCCAAACTCGATGACGCTGCAACCAAGCGCAGCTTCGAGAGCGTGTTCAACGCGTTCATCGTGCACATACCCGGTGAACCTTGGCCACGAACCGAGGAGATGAAGCAGAAGTTCGGTGTGCTGCGTTAACTGGCCTGCAAAAACCTCAGCCTTTGCGTGGTCCGGTTTTCTATACTGACTACTATACTGGGTCTCAGAAATTGAGGAAAATTGGGAGAAGGTGGCTTGCATGGAGCGACGCAGATGTTGCTTTTTTTCAGAGGGGAAAATGATTTGGGAGAACTTGGGATAAGATCGGAAAAGATGGGTAACTTTGTCGATTTCGACCTTAGAAGCCGTTGCCGTAAGGCGTCCGAGTTCAAGTCTCGGCCCGGGCACCATCCTTCGCTCCTTCGGGGCTTCGGATGGCGCGGCCATCATGGCGGCGGGGTCTTCCCCGAAGAATGGAGGGCATCCCAGGGTTTAGGTTTCAGGTAAGCTCACCGAGATGGGTCTGCACCAAAGATTGGGGAGGGGCATGATTGGGTTGATGGTTGGAGTTAGCCGCACCGAGAGATGCCGCAGCGAGCCGGGGGACGCATTGGTCTCAAGGCACGAATCGTGAATCCGCGGATGATGGAGGAGCCGAATTGCCGGCGACATCGGTTGATCATGGCCTCCCCATTTCGCGAATTCGCCCGAAAAATCCGTGGCAGGGGGGCGGCTCGCCGGCCAGCAGCCTCCCGCATTTCCGAGGCGGAAATATATGTGCGCCCTCGCGTCGAAAATTCTCCGCCAACCCACGGCCCGCGGACCGAACTCGATCTTGTCGATGGTCTGCCATGGGGAGCAAACTGTATGACATTGTCGGCTGCGTTTGACATGTGCCGCCGGCGCGGCAGGGTCGCTGCGTGAATCCCGCCCGTTTCTGGATCGTCGTCGCGGCGACGCTTGGCTGGGCGGCCGGTTTCGGCGTGGCTTCCGGGGCCGCGGAATTTGCGAGGGGCGCGGACGTGGGATGGCTGTCGCAGATGGAGCACCAGGGCGTGGTCTTCCGCGATGCAGCGGGGCGGCCGGCGGATTGCCTGCACGTGCTGAAGGCCACGGGATTCAACGCCATCCGTCTTCGCGTGTGGGTGAACCCGAAGGACGGATGGTGCGGGCGCGATGACGTGGTGCGGATGGCGGTCCGGGCGAACCGGGACGGATTTCGGATCATGATCGATTTTCACTACAGCGACGGCTGGGCCGATCCGGGCAAACAATCCAAGCCGGCGGCCTGGGGCTCACACGGAATCGACGCGCTGGCGGGCGACGTGGTCCGGCACACGGCGGACGTGCTCGGTGCGCTCCGGGCGGCCGGCGTCACGCCGGAATGGGTGCAGGTGGGCAACGAGACCAACGACGGCATGCTGTGGGAGGACGGGCGGGCTTCCAAACACATGGAGAACTTCGCGGCGCTCGTGAGCCGGGGCTGCGAGGCCGTGAAGGCGGTGTTCCCCGAGGCGAAGGTCATCGTCCACATTTCGAATGGCTACGACGCGAAGCTGTTTCGCTGGATGTTCGACGGGCTGAAGGAGCATGGCGCCCGCTTCGACGTCATCGGAATGTCGCTGTATCCCCCGGTGACCGACTGGGCGAAATACGACCGGGATTGCCTGGCCAACATGAACGACCTGGTGGCGCGCTACGGCAAGGAGGTGATGATTTCGGAGGTCGGCATGGACGTCGATTCGCCCGGCGCGGCCGGGGCGTTTCTGTCCGACATCATCGCCAAAGTGCGGTCGGTGTCCGGCGGGAAGGGCCTCGGCGTTTTCTACTGGGAGCCCGAATGCCACGACAACTGGCGGGGCTATCGGATGGGAGCCTTCGCCCGCGACGGCCGTCCCACGAAGGCGCTCGACGCGTTCCGGTTGGCGAAATGAATGGGCCGCCAGAGAACGCAAAGCGCCGAGGCTTTCGGCCGAGACTCAACCCGATGACCTCCTTCGCTTTCGCGCCCTACTTCGTACTCTCGGGATAAATCGCAATGCGGTGGTTGCGCACCTTGGGTTGCAGGCTTTTTCCGTTCAGGCTCGCGATGATCTGATTGGTCTCCTGGTCCGGCATGTGGCAACGGACGCAATCGGTGGCGATGGCCACACCGAGCGACGGAAACTTGCGGCACGATTCGACGGCGTGGCATTTCCGGCAGGCCTGCGCGAATTCCGCGAGGTTCCGCTGCGGCCGATGCACATCGTGACACGTCGCGCAGGTGAGACCCGGACTCGCACGGAAGCACCGGCTCCGCTCGAGGAGCTGCACCTGGCTCGCATGGACGTCGATCGGTGCGGACTCATCGAGGACGGGAAATTTGAGATGCCGGGAAAGATCGTCCCCCGCGGCAAACGAGAGCGGCGCATCCACCGATTCGCCGATGCCGGCATGGCACAAAGCGCAGACGTCGATCTGGCGGTCGCGCGGCAGGCGGGCGGGATTGACGATGGCCATGGCCGCAGGGGTGCGCGGCGGATTCGGGGAACGGAAGCGGGCGACGTGCTCGCTGCCGGGGCCGTGGCATTTCTCGCAATTCACGCCGAGGACGAGGCTTGAGGCATCAAAGCGGTTGAGCGGCGGTGC
Organism: Candidatus Didemnitutus sp.; assembly: GCA_036499305.1. Taxonomy (GTDB): domain Bacteria; phylum Verrucomicrobiota; class Verrucomicrobiia; order Opitutales; family Opitutaceae; genus Didemnitutus. Next base: position 50,140 of record DASYDZ010000060.1, on the reverse strand, counting down.
CGTCGAGGTGAAGCGGGTGGCGTGGCACTCGAGGCAGCGCGCGAACACCGGGCGCTCGAATGACGCCGTGCCGTCCGGGTAGGACGGGCTGTTGATCCACGCGCCGAGCGCGGTCCAGTATGAGACCGGCAGTTCGAACAACTGGTCGCCGTCCCAGAACAGATAGGTCTGTCCTTTTCGTCCGGAGCCGATGACGACGCCGATCTTCTCGGTGCGGGCCAGCACCTGGGTGGGGGAAATCCGGATCTTCGCGGTCTGGGTGAAACCTTCCGGCGTGGCCTCCATTTCGAAGTGGAGGTCGCGGTTGTTTACGGAACGCAGGATGTTAGCCCCGGGATCGAAGCGACCGTGGATCGTCTCGCGCGAAGGCAGGCTCGACGTGTTGTGATGCGCAGTCCGGGCGAACGCCACGCCCTGCGGTTGATGACAGGAGATGCAATCCGCGTCCCCGACGAAGGTGGCTCCCCGCGCCGTTCCGGCCAGGCCGGCCAAGCTCCAACCGACTGCGAGCACGCAGGTGAAGGACACGCGGGCGCGGAAGGCCGGATTGCGAAGCATCGTGCCGCGTGGGTGGGCTCGCTTCGGATCTAGTGGTAGCCCTCGAGAAGCTCGAGCAGCAGCCCGAGTTTCGCGCGGCCGTCGAAATACGAAAACTGCCCGGTGCGGGGATCCCCGCCCTGATGCAGCAGCGGCACTCCCATTTTCGCCAGGGTGCGGGATTTGCCGGCGGTGTCGGTGACTTCGAAGGCGACGTGGTGGATGCACTCGCCCTGCCGGTCGAGGACATCCTGCCAGGACGATTGGCCGCCGAGCGGCTGGATCAACTCGAACGTGATGTTCTCCAACTCGAAGAATGCGAGCCGGCACTGCGCGTCCGACGGCTGGCCGCGATAGGTCTGGTTGACCTCGTGACCCGGAGCGGTGGTGATGAACGGCGGCACGGGCAGGCCGAGGAATTCCGAATAGGCCCGGGCCGATTTTTCGATGTCGCGCACCACGACCGCGATCTGGCAGACGCGACGCGTGCCGAGCGGGGCCGGAGGTCCGGCGGGTTCAGGCGGTTTCATCGCGGGGTTTGGGTGACGATGCTGACCGACGCGGACGCGAGTCCGGGGGCTTCGGCGGTGACGGTAACGGGGCCGGCTTCACGCGTGGATTGGACGAGGGCCAGCGCCATGCCGTGGAACAGCGCGCGCTCGGTCGAGCGGTAGGAGGCGTGACTCGTCGGATCGCCATTGTCGACGCCGATCAGGCGGGCCGGTCCCGCGAGCGTGAACGAAACGGCGGGATCGGCGAGGGGAACGAAAACTCCGTTGCGATCGAGGGCCCGGACCGTGACATGGGCGACATCGCGGGCATCCGCGGAGATGCCGGCCCGGTCAACCGTCAGTTCGAGGCGCGCGGCCGGCCCGGCGGTGCGGACAACCGTCTCGGTCACCGGTGCGCCGCTGCGATCGTATCCGACCGCCTTCAACTCGCCCGGCTCGTAGGGCACGTCCCAGACCAGTTGCAGGTCGTTCGTGGTGGCCAGGACGGTCGGCAGGGCGTACGAGTTCCAGCCCCCCACCGTGCCCTGCGAGGGAAATTCCCGCGCCTTGGCGCCGAGACTGCGGCCGTTGAGGAAGAGCTCGACGACTACGCAGTTGGAATACACCACGACCGGGATCGGACGGCCGGCGCGGTCGGGCCAGTTCCAGTGCGGCAGCAGGTGCACCATCGGCTTTTCGCTCCAGATGCTCTGATAGAAAAAGAACGAGTCCTTCTTGAAACCGCAGGTGTCGAGCGGACCATCCGGAGAAAGTTTCGCGGGCCAGTGTGCTTCGCCCAAATAGTCAAAACCGGTCCAGATGAAATCGCCGATCGCATAGTCGTGGGTGGCGATGAACCGCCAGAGAGCTCCGGCGTGGATTGCGTTGGCCAGGTAAAGAGCGCCGGCCGGTCCATGGCCCGGCGCGGTTTGATCGCCGAAGGTTGGGACGCCGAGCAGCGGACCAAATTGGTAGTCGCCGCGCGTGCCGCGAGCGCTGGTGTCCTCGGTGCCCAGGAAGCGCCGCTGGGGAAAATCGTGGCGGTCGTCGGCATAGACGGTCTCGCGGCGGGTGCCCCACCGGTCGCCGTAATTGTATCCGACGATGTCGAGGAGACCGGAAAATGCCACGGGAGCCTCCCCATGTTGGTTGAAGATGTTGTCCATCGCTGCGGTCACCGGCCGGGTGGGATCCTCCCGATGAAATATTTCCACCAACCGGCCCAGGATGCGCGGTCCGTCCTTCGCCCATTGCTCGCCGATCTCATTGCCGGCACTCCACATGACGACGGAGGGATGATTGCGGTCGCGGTGGATCATCGTCACGACGTCCTCCTCGGACCAGTCGGCGAAGACGTCGGAGTAACCGAACTTGATTTGCGGCTTCCGGATGGTCCATTCGTCGAAGGCCTCGTCGAGGACCAGGAAACCGAGCCGGTCGCACAGGTCGTAGAACTCGGGCGCCATCGGGTTGTGGCTGGTGCGAATGGCGTTGCAGCCCATTTCCTGCAGCAGACGGAGCCGGCGCTCGAGGACGGCCTCCGGGACGGCTGCGCCCACGGCGCCGCCATCATGATGCAGGCAGACGCCCTTGATCTTCACCGGCAGTCCATTCAGGAGAAGACCGCGGTCGACATCGTAGGAGATCGTGCGGATGCCGAAGGTCGTGACCGTTTCGTCGACCGGTTTGCCGCCGACCCGGGTGACGCAACGAAGGCGATAGAGGTGGGGCGAGGTCGGCGACCACCGTCGCGGAGAGGCGACCACGAGTTCGCGCGAAACATCGGTCGCGGAGCCGGGAGCAATCGAGACGGCAGGTCCCTCCGGCGCGGCGGGTGCCGTCGCAACGGACGCGCCTTGTTCATCCATGATCTCGAAGTCGAGCTGTGCCTCGACCGGAGTGGTTCCGTCATTGCGCAGGTTCGCGCGAACATTCACGCGCGCGTGATCGGACGACACCTCGGGCGTCGTGACGCAAATTCCCCACGGGGAGACATGGACCGCGTCCTCGACCGTGAGCCACGTATGCCGGTAAATTCCCGAACCGGAATACCAGCGGCTGTTCGGCTGCGCGGAATTGTCGACCCGGATGGCCACGACGTTGTCCGAGTCACCGGGCGTCAGGAACGGAGTCAGATCGAATTCAAACGAGGAATAGCCGTACGGCCGGGTGCCGAGCAGGCGGCCGTTGAGCCAGACCGTGGCGTGCTGGTAGACGCCGTCGAAGCGGAGTCGCACCGACTGGCCGCGGGCCGACGCGGGCAGCCGGAAGGATTTCCGGTACCATCCGATTCCCATCGGCAGATAGCCGCCCGTCCCGCCGGACGGCGCGTGTTCGTCGTAGGAGCCCTCAATGCTCCAATCATGCGGCAGGTCGAGGGTGCGCCAGTCGGCGTCGTGGTAGGAGGGCGTCTCGGCGCCGGGTGCATCGCCCAGGTGGAAGCGCCAGTTGACGTCGAATGATTCGACCTGCCGGGCCGGCGCCGGTGCGGGCCACAGTCCGAGTGCTGAGCAAAGGAAAAGAAAGATCGATGACCGCATCCGGCCGCGAGAGGAGAGGCGCATGGCGAGGGAATTCATGGTTGGCGAAAAGCACCGGCGGATCGAGCCGCCCGCCCGCGACGGCGTCAGCGGAAACGTTCGGCCGGCACGAGCCGGGTGGCGGCCGGACCGGGAGTGACGCCGGTGTGGGGCAAAGCGAGTTCGCGACGATCGACGAAGATGCCGGCTGCGCCGTCGTGGCGGGCCTGCAGCGTGAGGCCGCTGGCGTCGGGGTTGAGCCGGAGAAGAATGGACGCCACTCCCGCCTCCGCGGCCACGCTCGACGGACCGACCAGGATGCCGTCGCCTGTCGCGACAAAGTTAATCGGCCAGCGGAATCCGACGCAGAGATTGCCGGCCGCGTCCTCGATGCGCGCGTGGGCGATCAGCAGATCGGACGCGCCCGGCGCCGGCGCCACGCTCATGGCGTCGAACTCGATATTCAGGCGCGCGGGATCTCCCGGAGTCGAAACCCGATGCTCCCCCACCGGCTTGCCTCCGATGTATCCAATCGCGTGCAGGGTTCCCGATTGGAAGACGGGCAGCTCGAAAATGCACGGCGGGTGCGGCAGGCTTGAAGCGGCCGGCCCGCGGTCGGGTCCGCTGCGCGCGACGGTCAGGCCGTTGAGGCGAAGCTCAATCTCCTCGCAATTCGTGAAGACGGGCACCGCGAGATCGGAGTCCGCGGTCCAGTGCGAGGCGATGAAAACCACCGATCCCCCGGTCCAGCGTTCCCCGGTTTCCTTCGGCCCGCGCTGGCTGCGATAGAAGTAATAGGAGAATTTGGGCAGCCGGAACACATCCATGACGCCACAGGCGGCGCGCACCGGATCGTAGCCGCGCGGATAATCGAACATCGACCACTGGCCATCGAGAACCGCGGGCGAAGCGAGGGTGTCGTTGAGGGCGCTCTGATGGTTCTGCGCCTGCTGGCGGAGGCCGCGCTCGCCCTCGGACCGACGCTGCCGGGTGTGGGCGTTTCCCGAAGGCGGGTCGGCCCTCTGATCCAGACCCGACGTGGTGGCGTAGAATTCCCAGTCGCCATATTCGGCGATCACGAGGGCCTTGTCGCCGTTGACCCATTCGTGGATCTGCCCGTGCTGGCGCGACCGGATGAACACATCGTAGCGGTCCTGCCAGCCGCAGGTGAACATCTGGTCGCCGGGAAGCTCCTCGTGGCCGATCGCATGGAGGCGGGCCATGAACGGCTCATCCATCTCGGTTTCGTTGAGCGACAGCTCCCAAAGCACCACGCACGGGTGATTGCGGTCGCGCCGCACGAGGTCGCGCGCGTTCTGCTCGCACGCCGAGCGGAATTTTTCCCCGCCCATGAACTGCCAGCCCGGAATGCAGTTCATCACCACGAGCCCCAGTTCGTCACAGGCGTCGAGAAAGTCCGGCGACTGCGGGTAATGCGAGAGGCGGACGTAATCGAAGCCCGCCTCCTTGATGCGCCGGGCGTCGCGCCATTGGGCGGCCGGCGGCACGGCGTAGCCCACGTAGGGATGATCCTGGTGACGGTTTGTTCCCCGCAGGCGGTGACGCCGTCCATTGATCTCGAATCCATGGGCGCGGGAAAACCGGATGCGGCGAATGCCGAACCGGACGATGCGCCGGTCGAGCACGGCGCCGTCGGCCGAGACCAGCGTGGCATGCAGGTGATACAACGCCGGGTGATCCGGCTGCCAGAGACGCGGGTCGGGCACCTCGAGTTCGGTTTCCACCACGGCCGGAACTCCGGGAGAAACCGTGGCCGGTGCGCCCGCCGCCGCGGCCACGATCCGTTCCCCGTCGAGAACCGCGAACTCGACCCGCGCCGCGAGATTTGTGCCGGTGGAGTTGGCGACGGTCGCGCGCAGGGAAAGCCGCGCCGACGCAGGCGAGGCCGCGAGCGTGCGTACGAGCAGTCCGCCCCGAGCGGACAGGCCGCACGCGACCGGATCCGGGAAGTGCAGCTCCGGATAACAGCGCAGCACCACATCGCGGTACAGGCCGCCATACCAGCAGAAGTCGAGATCGGCGTACGCCTTGCCGGGGGGTACCTCGGGATTGTCGCGATTGTCGAGGCGGAGCGTCAGCGTGTGAGGTTGTCCGTCGCGGAGCGCCGGAGGGAGATCGACCTCGAACGGAAGATAGCCACCGGCGTGGACTCCGCAGGGGACTCCATCAATCGCGATGGTCGCCGAGTGCATGGCGGCGCCGACACCGAGGGCGATCCGCCCGGCGGGCGTTTCCGCCGGCAGCGTCACCGTGCGCTGGTACTCGCATTCCCCGAACCAGTGGGAACGTCCGTCGAGGTCCGCGACAAAGGGGCAATGCGGCAGGTCGACCGTCGACCATGACTCGGCCGGCGCACCGGCCGGCGGAATGCGCCGGAAGAGCCATGATCGGTCGAGGGGAAGGACGGTCAGCATCGGGAAAAAGGAGATCGGGTCACAGCCTGCCCCGCCGCGCCTCGAGCGCGTCACGGATTTCATAGGCGCGTTTGCGGGTCAGCGGATAGGCGGCGAGGAGCAGGAGCGCGAGAACGGCCCAGATGGCGGTCGAGGAGGTCAGTACCACGCGCATGCGGAAAATCGTGTCGGGGGCCTGGGCGCCGCCCGGGTTCGACGCGTTGAAGCCCGTCAGCTTGATGGTCGCCATCGCGCCGAGGAACCCGAGGGAGTATCCGGTCTTCTGCACCCAGGAAAAAAGTGCGCTGAACATGCCCTCGCGTCGGAAACCGTACCGAAGTTCATCCTCGTCGCAGATATCGGCGAGCATCGAGGGTGTCAGGGTGTAGATCGCGACCCAGACCGGTCCGCAGAGAATGCAGTCGAACAGAATCTTCCACGGATGGCCCGGAGTATAGAGCACCCATTTCCCGATCGCGCCGAAGAGCACGAGCACGAACGAGAGCGCGAGCGTGACATGCTTCCCATGGCGGTTGGCGAGCCAGGCGACGACGGGGATGCAGCCGAGGCCGAGCACCGCATAGCTGGTCGAAAGCAGGGCCTTCCACCAATACCCGTGGGCCACGTTTCCGCCGAACATGTAATAGACGATCAGATACTGGTCGATGTTGCTCGCCAGCATGCCCGCGCCGATCTGCAGCGCGGTGAGTCCGAGCAGCAGGAGGAAGGCCCGGTTGGAAACCGACGCCTGCAGCGCCGGCCAGATCCGGACCTTGGGCTGGCGGGCCGCCTTCTGGAAATAGCGCTCGCGGACGAAAAGGCCGGGAATGACGCCGAGGGCGCCGAGGATCAGGATGGCGACGGCCCAGCCGATGATCCGGACGCCGGCGAGCACGGAGGCGAAGATGGCGAGGGTGGTGAGCGGAAAGATCCAACTGTAGCTCAGCTCGCCGATCTTGTTGAACAGCGAGGCGAACGACCAGACGCGGGTCCGTTCGCGATAATCCGGGGTCATCTCGAAGCCGAGGCTGCTGAGCGGCACCGAATAGATGCTGTAGGCCACGTAGAAGAGAAGCTGGGTCCCGAGCAGATAACCGGCGATGGCGGTCGGATTCCAGCTCGACGGCACCATCCAGATCAGTCCGAAAAAAACCGCCTGAAGAACGGCACCGGCCACGATGTACGGCCGCCGGCGGCCCCAGCGGGAATGGGTGTTGTCGGAGATCCGCCCCATCACCGGGTCGATGATGCCGTCGAACAGCCGCGGCACCGACAGCGCGATCCCCATCAGCACGGGATCGAGCTTGAGCGTCATCTGGTAGACCGGGATCGCAAAGCTGCCGATGCCCGCGATGCCGTAGAACACCGGCAGCGTGCCCACGCCGAACGCGAGCTTCTCGGCGAAGCCGACGCGATCCTCCGGCCGGGTCTCCCGGTTGCCGTCCGCGGCGGGTTCCATCAGCGGGACTCCCGGGCGCCGGGGCACGGAACGCGCGGCCGCCGCGGGCCGCGGCGGAGCGAGGGGGGCAGGGAACGACCCGCCGGGCGGGGACGGGAAAAGACGGGCATGGGGCGGGGCCGGAAATTTAGCGCAACGACGCAGAATCCTGCATGCTCGTTTTTGCGCCCAATATCAAGGGTCTTATTTTTTGCGTAAGAGTTTTATTCCGGTTGCACAAGCGGGCGGGCGGGCGGCGGAGTTCAGTCCTCCATCCGCCGCCGCAACTCGGCCGGCAGAAGACCCGTGGCGACGGCCCGGAGCCGGTCGTCGAGGGAAAGGCGATAGGCGCGGCACAGATACAGCAGGCGGTAAAGCGAGAGGGGGCCCAGCAGGCGCAGGCCCGGGGCATCGATCCGGGGCAGGGCGCGGCGGAGCTGGTCGCGGGCCAGATCCTCCTGGCCGGCGGCGGCGAGCACGGCGGCGACGCTGATCCGCCGATCCCACGGCAGCGACCGGTCGGCGCCGGACTGGAGTGCGGACACCAGGGCCCCGACAGTGCGGTCGAGGGCCGGATCGTGCCGGGCCTTTTCGATCGCCGCCCGCGCCGCCAGGGCGCCGGCGTCGGAGGGGAAGCGGGCGAGCAGCTCATCGAGCGGCGCGGCGAGGTCGGGCTGCTTCGACTCGAGAAAATACTCGGCGAGATTGCTCAGGGCAGCGGCCCGGCCGGAATCGTCGGTCACCTTGAGCACCACGACGGATTCGTTTTCAAAACCCGGCACCGCCGGCAGCGGATAGGGAATCGGCCGCAGCCACGCGGGAATGGCCCAGTGGTGCAGCGCGCTGACAAAGGCATCCTCGGGATTCGCCAGCGACCAGCGCGCGAATTGATCGAGATCGGCGTCCCAGGAGGGAAGGACGAGAAACCCGACCTGGCGCTCGCTGATGCGGGCCTGTGCCTCGGTCACGGTGATGGCGCGGATGATTGCGAGGGTGGCCGCGAGCCCGTCCCGATTCTCCCAGTCCGCGGTTCCGATCCCGCGAAGTCCGCCGTGGAAGCACCAGCTCGCGGTTCTGTCGGGCGGCGCGAGGACCACCGCGCCCGGCGCATCGGAACGATCGGCCAGCCCGTGGGCGAGTTCCCGCTCGATGAGATCCTCGGTTTCGCGCTGCGTGAATTCGATCGAGCCCGGACGCGAGGGCGGCGGGAGGAGGGCGATCACTCCCGGAATGAGCGCGGCGGTGCCGAGGGCGAATCCCCAGCGTCGTCCGGCCGCAGGAATGGCCGCGAGCAGGACGGGAATCGCGCCGAGCAGGATCGCGTCGGCGAGGTTCCACCACCGCAGATGGACGACGGAAACGGCGAGCGCGAGCACTGCGGCGACCGAGACCACGATCAATGGCGTCGCCGCGCCGCTTCGCCATCGTCGCAGTCCGAGCGCGAGGGCGGCCAGGGCGGGCAGCCACGGAAGGAACGTGGCCGCTCCCGGCAAATCGAGACCGCTGCGGTGCAGCCAGCTTCCGAGATCGGGCGCGGCCGGCGCATCCGGCAGCGGGGCCAGACGCGAACCCCCGAGATCGAGCGAAAACAGGGAGAGCGTGCCCTCGTGGTGCATTGCGAGCGGCAGCGCGGCGACGGCGACGAGGCCGATGATGCAGCCGGCGACCATGCGAATCCGGGACGCGCCCGCCTTCCCACCCAGGCCCGCCCGCCACGCCAGTTCGCCCCAGCCGAGCCAGGCCAGCCCGTAAACCGGGTGGTTGACCTCGAGTCGCACCGGCACTCCGCTGCCCCAGAATTCGAGAAGATATGCGCCGAGGCTGGTGAGGGCGCCGGCCAAGGCCCAGATTCTCCAGGGCAGCCACGCGTCGACCGCCCCGCCGTCATCGCGACGGGACGCCAAGGCGCCCGCTACGATTCCTCCGAGACCGAGGCCGGCGATCACCGTCGCGGCGCTCCCCGCATCGACCCAGAGCCCGAGTCCGCCGGCCACACCCGCGAGGGCAAAATGTTTTCGCCGCCTCCGGATCGCTTCGCCGGGTGGAGACGCGCCGGGAGATTCGAGGCTGGCCGAGACAACGAGCAGGACGCTCCAGAATGCGAGCGCCCACGCGAGGGCATGACCATCGGGCTGGCCGGCGGCGAAGGAGCCGGCGAACGGATAGACCGCGGCGAATCCAATGCTGGTCGCCATGGCCTCGGCCGGGCCGAATCTCCACCGCACAAACACGGCAGCGGAAAGCAGCAACAGCAGGTGCAGCAGCGGATCGGCCCACAGCGCCGCCCGTTCGACCGCGATGCCCGTCGGCAGGTGCCGCGTCGCGCGGATGACGAGAGCGAGACTTCCGAGCCACCAGCGGGCGGGCGCGGACGCGTACGCATCGCGGCCGGCGGGTGCGTTTTCCCAGTCGAGATGCCGGATCCGCCACCCTCCGCCCGCGAGCATCTACTGGGTGCCCGCGATCAACTCATAGGTGCGATCGTTCCGCTCCGGGACGATCAGCCAGCGCCGGCCGCCGCGATAACCGGTGGGCGAAGCCGGATCGATCTGCGCCTGTTCGCTGTCCGTGTGCGACACGAAATCCACGCGGCGCGCGCAGCTCCAGTCCCGCCATCCGACACACACCAGTGCGAGAACCAGCCCGACGATCCAGGCGCGAGGGACAAAGTTTCGGGGGCGACGCATCGGGAGATCCGCAGCTCGGGGCGGAGCGAGGGCCGGACGCAAGCCGAGAGGAAATCGCGGCGCAAGCATCGTCTCGCCCGGCCCGGCCCGCGCCAAGCATTCCTTGACTCCGTCACGGGAGCTTCATCCAACTGGCGCCCGCCATGGTTCCGATCGGAGAAACCAGCCCCGCCTCCGCGCCGGCGACGCGCGTGACGCGCTTCGGACTCGGCCTCATGGCCGCCTGGATCGCGACGCTGGCGCCGGCAGCCGCGACACCGGCGCTCGAGATTCACGATCTCGCGCCGCGCTCGGGCCCGCGCGGTCCGACGATGTTCGCGGAGCTGCCGCCGGAGCGCACGGGGATCGTGACGGAGAATCGCTACGCGGATCCGCGAATGTGGGGCGACCGGTTCCGGGAGTTCGAGATCGGGGCGATCGGCACGGGCGTGGCGATCGGGGACTACGACGGCGACGGGCGTCCGGATATTTTTGTGGTGAGCAAGACCGAGAGCTGCCGGCTGTTTCGGAATCTCGGGGATTGGAAATTCGAGGACGTGACCGACCAGGCGGGAGTGGGCGACGCGGGCGAAGCCGCGGGCATCTGGAAGCAGGGAGTGACGTTCGCCGACGTGAACAACGACGGCCGGCCGGACATCTACGTGTGCCGGTTCAACGCGCCCAATCTCCTCTACATCAACCAGGGTGACGGAACCTTCAAAGACGAGGCTCGGGCCTACGGACTCGACGTGAACGACGCCTCCGTGATGGCCGCATTCTGCGACTACGACCGCGACGGCCGCCTCGACCTTTTCCTGCAGACCAATGTGCGGGATGCGGCGAGCGAGCCCGCGGGCCGCCGGAATTACCTTTTCCACAACAATGGCAACGGGACCTTCACCGACGTGACCGTGCGGGCCGGCATTTCCGGCGAAGCGCAGGGACACTCGGCCATCTGGTGGGATTATGACGGCGACGGCTGGCCCGATCTGTACGTGGCCAACGATTTCGCGAAACCCGACCGGCTGTATCACAACAACGGCGACGGCACCTTTGCCGACGTGATCGATCGGGTCGTGCCCCACATGCCCTATTCGGCGATGGGATCCGATCTTGGCGACGTGAACAACGACGGGTTCATCGACCTGTTCGTCGCGGAAATGGCGGCTTCCACGCACGCGAAGGACCAGCGGACAATGGCGGTGTCGCGGTCCACGCTCGCGGAGGATCCCGTCGAAGGATCCCGGACGGCGCCGCAGGATTTTCGCAACGCGCTTTATCTCAACACGGGAACGGGCCGGTGCCTCGAGGGCGCGTATCTGGCGGGACTGGCGGCGACGGACTGGACCTGGTCGGTGCGGCTCGAGGACCTGGACAACGACGGGCGACTCGATCTTTTCGTAACGAACGGAATGGTGCGCGAATCCCACAATGCCGATCTGATGAACCGGCAGGCGCTGGCGGCCAACCCGGCGGACCAGGCGCGCATCGCCTTTGCCAGTCCCCCGCTCAGCGAACGGCATCTGGCCTACCGGAACGATGGCGGGCTGACTTTCACGGAGGTGGGCGCGGCATGGGGACTCAACCAGCGTGGGGTGAGTTTCGGTGCGGCGTTCGGCGACCTGGATGGTGACGGCGATCTCGATCTCGTCTATGCCAACTACCAGAAAGGAGTGACCGTGCTGCGCAATGACAGCGATCGCGGGCACCGGGTGATGGTGGCCTTGCATGGCGGGCGATCGAACCGCTTCGGGATCGGGTCGGTGGTGCGGATCAGGACCAAGTCCGGCGAACAGGTGCGCCCTTTGGTGCTGGCGCGCGGATACCTGTCGAGCAGCGAGCCCGTGGTTCATTTCGGACTCGGCGAAGACGAGATGATCGACGAGTTATCCGTCGAATGGCCGAGCGGGGCGGTGCAACCATTCGAGAACCTGGCGGCCGATCGCCGCTATGAAATTACCGAGCCGGCGGATGCGCCGTCGATGCCGCCCGCCAAGAGCGCGCGGGCGCAAACCTTATTTCACGAGACCGGTGCGTTGGCGGCGCTGGCCTCGCACGAGGCACCTCTGGACGAAAGCGGGGCGAATGCGCTCCTGCCGATGCGGCTCAATCGGCGCGGTCCGCCACTGGCGGTGGGAGGCGCTGACGGTGCCGGTCGCGAGATTGTGGTCGTCGGTGGAACCGCCGGCGATGGGTTGAGAATCCTGCGAACCAATGGGCGCGGGGGATTCGATTCGCTCTTGCATGTGGGAACGAATGCGGTCGTCGACGACGGACCGATCCTGATGTTCGATTCCGGCGATGGTTCCACGGCGCTGTTGGTCACCGAGGGTGGAGTCGGGGCGCCGGCGGGAACGCCGGACTACCAGCCATGGTTTTTCCTCTCCGACGGAGACGGGAACTTGACCGACGCGCGGGAGCGCCTTCCGACGATACTGACCAGCGTCGGGGCGGCGGCGGCGGCGGATTTTCAACACAGCGGGAAATTGGGCCTGTTCCTGGGCGGGCGGGTCATTCCCGGACAATACCCACACGCACCGAGGAGTGCATTGCTCGCCAATCGGGGCGGGCACTACGAGGACGTGACCGACGAATTGGCACCGGGTTTGAGGGAGGTGGGAATGGTCAGTGGCGCTTTGTGGAGCGACGTGGATGGCGATGGCTGGCCGGATCTGCTGCTGGCGCTGGAATGGGGCCAGGTGAAATGTTTCCGAAATCACGAGGGCCGGGGATTCACGGACGACACGGAGAGACTCGGATTCGCCGCGGCCGGAACCGGGTGGTGGACCTCGATCGCGGCCGCGGATTTCAACGGCGACGGCCGGATGGACTACGTGGTGGGCAACGTGGGACTGAACACGCCGTATCACGCCGACGCCGCGCATCCGGCCCTTCTCTACGCAGGTGACTTCAAGAGCGACGGGACGGAGCAACTGATCGAGGCCTACGACGAAGGAGGGAAGCTGTATCCCTGGCGGACGCGGCGCGATCTCGGCGCCGTGATCCCCGCCATCCTGCGGAAATTTCCCCGCAACGACAACTACGCCCACTCCACGCTTGAGGAGATTCTCGGGAAGGACAAACTGGCGGCGGCGCAGTGTTTCACGGCGACCGAACTGCAAAGCGGCGTGTTCCTGAGCCAACCGGATGGCACCCATCGGTTTCGTCCCCTGCCGCGTCTCGCGCAAATCGCCCCGATCGAGGGCATGGTGACGGGTGACTTTGATGGCGACGGGAAAACCGACCTCTATGCCGTGCAAAACTCCTACGCCCCAATCCCGCAGGTCGGCCGCTTTGACGGGGGACTGAGTCAGTTGTTGAAAGGCGACGGCCGGGGGAATTTCTCCGCGGTGCCCGCGCGCGAGAGCGGCTTGATCGTGCCGGGTGACGCGAAGGCCGTCGTCACGCTGGACCTGAACGGGGATGGTTCGCCTGGCTTCGTGGTGAGCCGCAACGACAGCACACCGCTGGTCTTTGCGGCTCGGACGGAAGCGGGCCGCCACTTTCTGCGGGTGATTCTGCGCGGGCCGGCGGGAAATAGGGATGCCATCGGAGCGCAGGTTACCCTGGAGATGTCCGACGGGAACCGCCAGACGATGGAAATCGCCGCCGGTTCCGGCTATTACAGCCAGTCGGCGCCAGCGGCGCTCTTCGGCTGGAGCGACACGAATGCTCCGCGGCAGCTTCGCGTCCGCTGGCCGGACGGCCGCTCGACGGTGCATCCGGTGTCGGACCAGGCGGGCAACCTCGTCCTCCGGGAGGAATAAACGATCGCCGGAACCCGCTCCCCGGAATCCACCCATGCAGCTTGGATTTGAATGGCGGTTTCATGGCGCGGCCCGGCGGGCTGTGTTCGTGGGTCTCGCGCTCGCGAGCGGGGCGGCGTGGGCGATGGCGTCGGATCGCAACCTGGGTGAGTTTCCCCTGGCCGTTCGTTCCGGGCCGCGCGGTCCGACGATGTTTGCGGAACTGCCGCCGGAACGCACGGGCATCGTGACCGAGAACCGGTATGCGGATCCGTCGATCTGGCGGGAACACTACGCGGAATTCGAGGCCGGTTCGATCGGCACGGGCGTGGCGATCGGGGACTACGACGGCGACGGGCGTCCGGACATTTTTGTGGTGAGCAAGACCGGGAGCTGCCGGCTGTTCCGGAATCTGGGGAACTGGAAATTCGAGGACGTGACCGACCAGGCGGGAGTGGGCGACACCGGCGATGCGGCGGGCATCTGGAAGCAGGGCGCGACCTTCGCCGACGTGAACAACGACGGACGGCTGGACATCTACGTGTGCCGGTTCAACGCGCCCAATCTTCTCTACATCAACCAGGGTGACGGAACCTTCCGGGAGGAGGCGCGGGCCTTCGGGCTCGACGTGAACGACGCTTCCGTGATGGCCGCGTTTTGCGACTACGATCGGGACGGAAAACTCGATGTCTTCGTGCAGACAAATCATCCCGATTCCACGGCGGAATCGCACGCCCAGAGGAACTATCTGTTTCACAACAATGGGGACGGGACCTTTTCGGACGTGAGCGCGACGGCGGGTCTGAGAGGAAAGGCGCAGGGACACTCGGCGATCTGGTGGGACTACGACGGCGACGGCTGGCCCGATTTATATGTGGCGAACGACTTCAGCGCTCCGGATCAGCTTTATCACAACAACGCCGACGGAACGTTTACGGAGGTGGCGGCGACCGTTCTGCCCCACACGCCGTTTTCGGCCATGGGAGCCGACCTGGGCGACGTGAACAACGACGGCTTGATCGACCTGTTCGTGGCGGACATGGCGGCGACCAGCCACTGGAAGGATCAGCGCACGATCGCCAACGCGCGGGCTCTCCTGGCGGAGCCCGCGGCGGGCACGCGCGAGGTTCGCCAGGAAATGAGAAATGCGCTGTATTTGAACACCGGCACCGGCCATTGCCTGGAAGCGGCGTACCTGGCGGGGCTGGCGGCGACGGACTGGACCTGGTCGGCGCGGCTCGAGGACCTGGACAATGACGGGCGCCTCGACCTTTTCGTGACGAATGGAATGTATCGCGAGCCGCACAATGCGGACCTCATGGCCCGCATGGCGGCGTCGTCGTCAATCGAGGAAAAGATCCGGCTGATGCAGGCATCGCCGAAGCTCGAGGAGCGGCACCTGGCTTATCGGAACGAGGGCGGACTGACGTTCACGGAGGTCGGCGGCGCGTGGGGACTGGCGCAACGCGGCGTGAGCTTTGGGGCGGCGTTCGGCGACCTGGATGGCGACGGCGATCTCGATCTTGTCTACGCCAACTACCAGAAGGGAGTGACCGTCCTGCGCAACGACAGTGACAGCGGATACCGGCTGCTGGTGGCCTTGCATGGCGGGCGATCGAACCATTTCGGGATCGGGTCGGTGGTGCGGATCAGGACCAAGTCGGGCGAACAGGTGCGACCGCTCGTGCTGGCTCGAGGATATTTGTCGAGCAGCGAACCCGTGGTTCATTTCGGATTGGGCGAGGACGACGAAATCGCGGCGCTAACGATCGAATGGCCAAGCGGAGCGGTGCAGCAGTTCGAGAATCTGGCGGCCGATCGCCGCTATGAAATCACCGAACCGGTGGATGCTCCAAGCAGGCCGCCCCCGAAAGAGCCGTCGATGCGGACGCTGTTCCACGAGACCGGAACGCTGTCATCGTTGGTCTCGCGCGAGGAGCGCGCGGACGAAGCCCGCACGAATCCTCTTGTTCCGCTGCGGCTGAACCGCCGGGGTTCGACCCTGGCAGGCGGCATCGACGAGTCGGGCCGCGACATGGTCGTGATTGGAGGCGCGGCATCGGATCCGGTCCGGATTCTGCGACCCGACGGTCACGGCGGCTTCGAACCGACGGCGACCTTGGGAGGCGGAAGTCGCGACAACGGACCAATGCTGCTGTTCGACGCGGGAGACGGGACGAAGGCCCTGCTGGTGACGAAAGGCGGCGTGGGCGAGGCAGCCGGGTCGCCGGAATACCAGCCGGTCTTGTATCTTTCCGATGGGCGCGGCTGGCGCGAAGCCGGGGACCGACTGCCGGTGGAACGCCTGAGCGTGGGGGCGGCGGTGGCCGGAGACTTCGAGCACAACGGAGAACTCGGGCTCTTTCTCGGAGGGCGCGTGCGGCCGGGGCATTATCCCCACGCGCCCCTAAGTGCTCTGCTGGCGAATCGCGGAGGACGTTTCGAGGACGTGACCGACCAGCTCGCCCCCGGCCTGCGCGAGGTGGGAATGGTGAGCGCGGCGTTGTGGACCGACGTGGATGGCGACGGCTGGCCGGATCTGCTGCTGGCGCTGGAATGGGGCCAGGTGAAATGTTTCCGAAATCACGAGGGCAGGGGATTCACGGACGAAACGGAGAGACTGGGATTCGCCGCGGCCGGAACCGGATGGTGGACCTCGATCGCGGCCGCGGATTTCAACGGCGACGGCCGGATGGACTACGTGGTGGGAAACGTGGGGCTGAACACCCAATACCACGCCGACGCCGTGCATCCCGCAGTCCTCTACGCGGGCGACTTCAAGGGCGATGGCTCGGAGCAACTCATCGAGGCTTATTATGAAGAGGAGGAGCTCTATCCTTGGCGGACGCGCAAGGATCTCGGCGCCGTGATACCGGAGATCCTGCGGAAGTTTCCCCGCAACGACACCTATGCCCGGGCGAATCTGGAGGAGATACTCGGCCGGGAGAAACTGGCCGGTGCGCAGCGCTTCGCCGCCACCGAGCTGCAGAGCGGGGTGTTCCTGAGCCAACCGGACGGAACGTATCGCTTCCGTGCGCTGCCGCGCCTGGCGCAGATTGCCCCGATCGAGTGCCTGGTAACGGGCGACTTCGACGGCGACGGGTGCGCGGATATTTTTGCCGGAGAAAATTCCTCGGCGCCAATACCCGCCGTGGGCCCCTTTGACGGAGGCCTGAGCCAGTTGCTGCGGGGCGACGGCCGCGGTGATTTTGTGGCTGTGCCCGCGCAGGAGAGCGGACTGGTCGTTCCGGGGGACGCGACGGGTGTGATCGCGGTCGACTTGAACGGAGACGGCTCGCCGGGCTTTGTCGTCAGCCGCGGCCGCGGCCCGCCGCTCGTCTTCGCGAGGCAGCCCACGGCCGCCCGCCATTTTCTGCGGGTCACGCTGCGCGGGACGGCGGGGAACTCCGATGGCGTGGGCGCGCTGGTTGTCCTGGAGACAAGGGACGGGAGCACGCAGACCGCGGAGATCCCGGCCGGCGCCTGCGGCTACAGCCAGTCGGCGCCGGCCGCCCATTTTGGCTGGGCCGACGGGAATGTCCCCCGGCTGCTGCGCGTGCGCTGGCCGGACGGACATTGGACCCGGCGGACCATCGCCGATCGGGCGACGGAGATCGTCGTCGCTCCTTGAGGTGGGTGTCCGGAAGAGGAAGCGGAAAGAGTAAAACAGTTTTACTGTTTAAAATACTGTTGACATGCGGATGAGAGACTGGCGTTTTTCGTGGCACCCCTAACTTCAAGAGCCGGCCTCGCGCCGTCTTTTTGTCCGACCACCCCATTCCGACCCGCCTAGGAACCTGTCGCGCCGCCCATCCCCGCCGGTGTGATCGCCGCCGGGAGAATCGCCCGGAGCTCACGCGAGTCCGCGTCCTTTTTCGGTCAACCCCATCGAACCCCAACATGCAAGCTAACCCCCGTACTGCGAGAGTACGCCCCTGGTCCGCGCTGGCGGCGTGTCTTCTCTTGCTGAATCCGGTCCTGGCCCAGGTGGCCGCCCCGGCGCCGTCGACCCCCGACACGCCTCCGCCCAAGGCCGTCACCCCGGTTCCCGCCGCCCGCACCGCCGCCTCCGACGAGGTCGTCGAGCTTTCGCCCTTCGTGGTCGATGCGAGCCGCGACGAAGGCTACCAGGCCACGGCGACGCTCGCCGGCAGCCGCATCAACACCGACCTCAGGGACGTGCCGCAGTCCATCACGGTGCTGACGAAGGCGTTCATGACCGACACCGCGGCGGTCGGAATCAACGATTTCCTCGCCTACGCGGCCAATACCGAGGGCAGCCGCGACTTCACGTCCCAGACCTCGTCGCTCGGGCGCCCCACCGACGACATCGCCGCCAATCCCACCACCGCCAACCGCATTCGCGGGCTGTCGGCGGCGGACATCACGCGCGACTACTTCTACACCATCGGCACCTGGGCCGGTTTCGACAGCTATAACCTCGACGAAGTCACGATCGTGCGCGGCCCGAACTCGGTCCTGGCCGGCCTTGGTTCCCCGGCGGGCATCATCAACTACTCGCCGCAGCTGGCGAAGCTGTCCGGAGACTCCAACGAGCTGAGCTTCCGCGTCGGAAGCTACGGCGATCGCCGGTTCACGCTGAATTCCAACTACGTCGCGATTCCGAACGTGCTCGCGCTGCGCGTCGCCGCCTCCGATTCCGACGAGGGCTTCGAACAAAAGCCGTCGTTTCACAAGGACAAGCGCGTGTACGGGACGGTCACCTACAAGCCGTGGCAAAAGACCACGATCCGCGCCAGCTACGAGTGGGTGAAGGTGAACGCCAACAACCCGAATTCCCTCACGCCCGAGGACGACATCACCCAGTGGATGCAGGTCGGCAAGCCCATCTATGACTCCACCTCCGCGTCTCCTGTGAGCCCGTTCCTCACGCAGAACGGCACGATCGCTCCCACGGCGATCAACGACGCGACGGGCAAATCCCAGGGCGCCTACCTTTCCACGAACGTGCTCAACTACCTCTATTTTCAGCAAAACCTGAGCAACGTGGCCCTGTTCACCTCGCCGGCGCGCATGGCCAACGACACCTACTTCAACCTGCACGACGTCAATCTCAGCCCCAGCCTGCAAAATCTCCGTCAGAAGACCTTCCAGTTTTCGGTCGACCAGCAAATACTGCCGGGCCTGTACGCGAACGTCGCCTACGTGAACGAGAAGGTGAACAACGATTTCCTGAACCTGTTCCGCACCGAGTATTCCGTCTACAGCGTCGACGTGAACAAGTACCTCGCGAATGGAGCGGCCAATCCGCACTTCATGGAAACGTACATGCTGTTCCGCGGCCTCGACAACAAGCAGGACGACGAAAACAGCAACGAGGTGGTCCGCGGCTCGGTCACCTACGATCTCAATCTGAACAAGGTCAACAAATGGCTCGGTCATTACCGGCTCACCGGATTCCTCGAGGACCGCGACACCGACTTTGAGCACCTGCAGTACAACGCCCGGGTGACCGGCGACGACAGCTACGAGTCCATCGGATACCTCTACTATCTCGGCGGCACTCCCGGCAACGGTTTCAAGGCCCAAACCGTGCCCACCCAGCCGGCCCTCCCGGAAGGCATGCCCTACAGCGTCTACAATCCGTCCACCGGCACCTTCCAGCAAAGCTCGCTTGACACCTACTACGGCCTCAAAAGCGACAGCCTGCATGAGGTCAAGCTGACCACGGCGGCAGTGGTGCTGCAGGGTTATCTCTGGGACGATCGCATCGTGGGCATGCTCGGCATCCGCCGCGATCGCGACAAGGAAGGTTACAGCAGCACGGCGGGAGCCAGCGGTGGCTCGCCCGATGCGAGCCTGGCCTCCCGGGACGTCGCGTTCGGCACTCCGGTGTCGAAGACCACGAAGACTTACGGCGTGGTGGTCCATCCGCTGAAGTGGCTGAGCTTCCACTACAATCATTCGGAAAACTTCATTCCCAATGCGGGCTCGGTGGATCTGCTCGGCAACACGACGGCGAGCCCGACCGGCCTGACGAAGGAATACGGATTCTCCCTGAACCTGATCGACGACAAACTCTACGCGAAGGTCAACTGGTTCAAGACCACGGCGGCCAACGCATCGTCGGCGTCCGCGAACTTCCCGCTCGCGCAGTGGACCATCCCGTATCTCGAGCTCACGTTCATGCCCGATCTGGCGCGCCAGGCGGGGATCACGTACCAGCCCTTGATGGCGGCCGGACTCATCACGGGCGACCCTCGCCTCGCCAACGCCTACACGTCGGAGACCGTCGCGAAGGGCATGGAGATCGAGGTCACCTACAACGTCACGAAAAACTGGCGCGTCATGGCCAGCGTCTCGAAACAGGAGGCCGAGGAAACCGACATTGCGCCCGGTCTCACCGCCTTCATCGAAAACCGCCTGGCGTACTGGCAGAGCATCCCGGCCCTTTGGAGCGGACCGTATGTCGGCCAGAATGTCGGCTGGGGCGTGGGCCGCACCGGACAGCAGCAATGGGCCGGCGACAATCTGCCGTACTATCTCGCCTACAAGTCGGCGGAGGGACAGCCCTCGACGCAGTTGGCCAAGTGGCACGCGAGTGCGATCACCAACTATGAATTCACGTCCGGCCGGTTCAAGGGTGTCAATTTCGGCGGCGGTGTCCGCTACATCGAGAAAGCGGTCATCGGCACGCCGGCGATCACGGACTCCACCGGCACGGTGGTCGGCCTCGACATCGCGCATCCCTACTATTCGCCCGAATATTTCCCGATCGACGCCTGGCTCGGCTACAAGATGAAGCTCGAGGGCGGGAAATACCAACTCAGCTTCCAGCTCAACGTGCGCGACCTGGAATCCGGCGGAGGCTACCGACCTATCGTGGCCAATTCCGACGGCACGCACACCGCCTTCCGAATAGTTCCGCCCAGAACCTTTTACCTGACCACGACGCTCGACTTCTAGCGTCCCGGTCCAGGGACCCGGATACATGGTCAAATTCCGCCCTCCGGGTTCGCCGGGGGGCGTTTTTTTTCCCGCCGCTTGCCGCCGACCGCTGTTTCCACTTTTTCGACCGCCCCCGGCCTTGCCGCCCGCGGGCCGGCCCGCAAGCTCTTGGTCCCGATGAAATGGACAACAAGCCGTGCAGTCGGCCTGGGCGCCCTGGCGGTGATCACGGTGCTGGCCGGTTGCCAGCCCAGGTCGTCCGCGCGGCTTCCCGCCCTGGCGGCCTATCCACGCCTGCCCGCATCCTTCCGCCCGGTCCTGGCGGCGGCGCATGCGCGCGCGACGGAAGCCGGAGCTGGTCGTGACGAGGTCCGGAAGCTCGGACGCCTGTACGAGGCGAACGGACTCTACGCCGAGGCGAAGACCTGTTTCGACCAGGTGATTTCCGCCCCGGACGGTGGCACGGCGCGCGACCATTATTCCCTGGCCGATATCGCGCAAAACCAGAACGACCTGCCTCGCGCCCGACGGGAACTCGAGGACGTGGCGCGTCTCGACCCCGGCTACCTGTCCGCCCGCCTCGCGCTCGCCGAGGCCTGTTTCAAGGCCGGGGACGAGGAGGCCGCCACAAAAGCGTACACGGCGGCGACCGTCCTGGAGCCGAACCAGCCGCAGGCTTCGCTTGGACTCGCCCGCCTCGAACTGCAGCGCGGCGACGAGGAGGCCGCGATCGCGCGACTGGAGGAGCTGATGGCGGCCCATCCGCAATTCGCGGCGGGAGCGGCGTTCTTCGCCCAGATCCTGGAGCGGCGCGGCGAATCCGACCGGGCGATCGCGTTTGCGGAAATCAGCCAGCAGAAACCCGAGCCGCCTCCGGCCGATCCGTGGGCGGCGGAATTGCTGGCCGACTGCTATGATGTACAGCGCCTCTCGATCACGTTCGAGGAGGATTACAAGCAGGGGAAGATGAAGGAGGCGCTTCCGCTGCTCGATCGGCTCGCGGTCCTCGCCCCGGACAGCCCGGTGACCCGGATCTTCCGCGGTTTCTCGCATGCCCAGGCGCTCGAGCACGTCGCCGCCGTGCGCGAATACTACGACGCGCTCGACCGCGGCGGGGATCCCGAGAAGATCTGCCCCTATCTGGTCCGATCGCTGCTCGCCCTGGGCCGGGGATCGGAAGCGGCCAAACTGATGGCCGACTACGGTCCGCGGTTCCAGCAGTCCCAGCCGATCACCAAGGCGTGGGCCGAGGTCGCGTTGCAGCAGGGCGACGAGAAGCTCGCGCGCGCCCTCCTCGAGCAGATTCTCGCCCGGGAGCCGTACCTGGCGGACCAGAACATGAGCCTCGCGAACCTGCTCTGGAACGCGGGGGAAAAGGATGCGGCGGCGAAGTGCCTGCAGAGGGTGGCCGCCGCCCGCGCCGAGGATTTCTCGGCGCGGGCCCTCCTCGGCGAATATTTCCTCGGACGCAACCGGCCCCGCGAGGCCGTCCGGCCGCTCGAGGAGGCCGCGCTTCACGTGCCGCCGAAGACGCCCGCGCAGGGAAATATTTCCGCGTTGCTCGCGACGGCATATTATCAGGTGGGCAACGACGAGGCCGGCCAGGAGCACCTCGCCGCCGCGGCGGATTTGTTTGAAAAGGCGACCCACCTCGCGCCGAACGGCCTGGACGCTTGGGCGGCGGACGCCAATGCCTGCGTCCAGCTCGGGCAATTCGGACGCGCGGCCGCGGCTTTGGAAAAACTTGCGGCGCTCCAACCCGACAATCCGACCGTGTTTCTCAGCCTCGGCGACGTCGTTTATCAGGACCATCGGCCGGAGGAGGCGAGACGCCAGTGGGAAAGGGCGCGGCAGCTCGCGGCACCCGATGATCAGGCCATTCGCGGCGCGCTGGCCGATCGCCTCGCCGGGCGGATCACGCCCGATACTTTCAAATGAAGCTTCTTCGCCTGACCCTCGCCGTGGTGATCGCGCTCGCGCTGGCGGTCATCCTTTGGTTCGCGGTGCGGAAAACCCGATCGGCGGGAATCCTGTCCGGCCCGGTCGCGGCCGCCGGACAACTCGGGCCGGATTCCTTCACTCATCGGACCATCGGCCGGCCGGTCGAGGGCAACCCATGGATAACCGATCTTCTGATCACCGATCTCGATCACGACGGGTTGAAGGACATTCTGGTCTGCGACGGACGCGCGAACAAGGTAAGCTGGATCCGGCAGGTGCGTTTGGGCGTTTTCGAGGAGCAGGATATCGGCGAGCCGATTGCCGGCCCGGCGCACGTCGAGGTCGCCGACCTCAATGGCGACGGATTCACGGATGTGCTCGTGTCATCGATGGGTGTCATTCCGCCCAGCAACCTGCGCACCGGGGCGGTGGTCGTGCTGGTCAACGACGGCACGAACCATTTCACCAATCGCGTGCTGCTCGACCACACCGCGCGCGTGACCTACGTGGCCGCGGCCCCGCTGAGCAACTCGGGCCGGCTCGACCTCGTCGTCGGCCAGTTCGGCTACCTGGAGGGCGAGATCCGGTGGATGGAGAACCTCGGCGACTGGAACTTCAAGAGCCACCAGCTCCTGGATCTTCCGGGAACGATTCACGCGCCGGCCGGCGATCTCACGGGAAACGGGCGGAACGACATTGTCGCCCTCGTCTCGCAGGATTCCGAGGAAGTCCATGCGTTCATGAACGACGGGCGCGGCCACTTTCGCGACCGGGTGCTGTATGGCTCGACGAACAAGGACTTCGGCAGCAGCGGACTCTGCCTGGCGGACGTCAACCGCGACGGCCGGCTCGACGTCGTCTACACCAACGGCGACGGCTTTGATTACGCGACCCCGGGCTCGCGGCCCTGGCATGGCGTCCAATGGCTGGAAAATCTCGGCGGCGAGAAGTTCGCCTATCATCGGGTGGGCGACCTCAGCGGGGCCTTCAGCCCGGTCGTCGTCGATCTCAATGGCGACGGATATCCCGACATCGTCGCCACGAGCTGCTTCAACGACTGGAACGATCCCAATGCGGTTTCGCTGATGTGTTTCGAGAACGACCGTGCGGGCGGGTTTGTGCCGCGGGTCCTGGCCCATCAGCCGACGCACCTGGTCGTCGCCAAGGCGTCCGACCTCTTCAACGACGGACGGATCGAGATCGTGACCGGGGCGTTCATGTTCTATCCTCCGTACGATCACCCGTCGCGCGTCACGCTTTGGGAGCGGCGGAAGTGAGTTTCCCGCCGTTTTTTAAATCGCGTCCTCCCGCCCGTTGGGCTTGGCTCTCATTGCGGATGCAAACCATGTCATGGTAAAGAAACCGAACCCGAAAAAGGGGCCCGCCGCGGGCCCCAAGGTCGCCGGCCGCAAGGCGACCATCTACGATCTCGCGCGCCTGGCCAACGTGTCGCCCGGCACGGTGAGCCGCGTCCTGAACAATCGCGATCGCGTCAAGGCGGAGACGCGCGAGAGCGTCCTGCGGGCCGCGGCCGAGCTGAACCTCAAGCCGCAGGCCTCGGTGCGCAATCGCGAGATCGTGATCCTGTCGGAACCGACCTATCCGGACCGGTTCGGCGGCTACTCGGCGACGCTCACGGCGCACCTCTCCTATGCGTTTTCGCGGCGCAACATCGGCGTGCTGCTGCCGTTGAATCCGCTCGAGGAGCTGCCCACGAAGTTTTTCGACGGGGTCGTGGTGGTGACGCAGGACAAGGCGCTGCGCGAGCTGGTGGCGGATCTCGAGAAGCGGATGCCCGTGGTGCACATCGACAAGTTTCCGATCGACGCCAACGAGTACATTGTGTGTTCCGACCATTATCGGGCCGGATATGCCGCCGCGCGCCATTTCATCGAGCGCGGCAAGCGCAAGCCGGCCTTCCTCGGCGGAAACTACTTTCCCTTCGCCGAGCGGCTGCGCGGCTTTCGCAAGGCGCTCGCGGAGGCGGACCTTCCGATCGACGAGCAGCGGGCGTCGCTCTTCGGCCCCGAGAGCAACCATGTGTCGATGGTCACGCGCATCGTGCGGTCGGGCGCGGACGCGATCTATGCGCCCGGATCGAGCTTCGAGGATCTGGAATGCCTGCACATCCTGTCCTACGTGATGGGCCTCAAGGTGCCGCAGGACATCTCGCTCATCGGCGGGGAGAACGATCGCGTGTCCGCGCTGCTCAATCCACCGCTCACCACCATTGAGGAGCCCTTGCGCGAGATGGCGGGTCACGCGGTCGAGATGCTCGATCAACTGACCTCGGGACAGCCCGTGGCGAAGCGGAACGTGATGCTGCCCATCCGGCTCATCGACCGAAATTCGGTTTCGTGATTTGCGGGCTCGGGCGGTTTCCGGTTCCGCAGGACTGCCGCTGGCGGCAGCCGCGGCCGGCCCGAGCGCCGGCCCTACCGGATTTAGTCGGCAATCGTGATGACGATCGATTCATGAGGGCAAGTCGTGGGACACCATATGAGTGGCTAAGATAATTCTATGGCCGCGAAGAAGCGCAAAGAGACCGAGTCCAGATTGTAGGGCCGTCGCTGGCGACGGCCGCTCGGGGAACGCGAACGCGGCCGGCCCGAGCGCCGGCCCTACCGGGTGCCGGTTCCATTACATAAGATATTTTTGAGACCCGGCGGCTGCTTCCGAACCATGGCCGATGATGTCGCCGAATAGCGCCCTCGCGGCAATTGTGGCGACCATCGGCGGCGCATGCTGTGTCGGATGCGGCAGAGTTGACACATTCGTGCTCCTTGACTCACGGGACGACCCGGCGACCGTTGCGCGCGATGAGCACTGTTGCCCAAAACCGCTCCGGAAGTGACGCCAAAGGAACCGCCGTTGAGGCGGCCCGCACCACCGTGATGAGCATCCTGTGGGCGCTGGCCCTTTCGCACCTGCTGAACGACACGATCCAGTCCCTCCTTCCTGCGATTTATCCGGTGCTGAAGGATTCCTTCCGGCTGAACTACACGCAGGTCGGGCTCATCACGCTGACTTTCCAGATCACGGCGTCGATCCTGCAGCCGTTTGTGGGACTGTACACGGACCGCCATCCCAAGCCGTTTTCGCTCGCGACCGGCATGGCGATTTCGCTCGTCGGCCTGGTCCTGCTGTCCCGCGCCTGGAGCTATCCAATGATCCTTGTTTCCGCGGCGACCGTCGGGGCCGGATCGGCGATTTTTCATCCCGAGGCATCACGCGTCGCCCGGATGGCCTCGGGCGGCAAACACGGCTTCGCGCAGTCGCTTTTCCAGGTGGGCGGCAATTTCGGTTCCTCGCTGGGTCCGGCGCTGGCCGCGCTCGTGGTCGTGCCGTTCGGCCAGCACTCGATCGCGGCCTTCACCGTGCTCGCGGCGGCCGGCATTTTCGTGCTCGCGCGGGTCGGTGGCTGGTACCGCGACCATCTGGTGGCCAGTCGTGCCGCCGGAAAATCGACGGATGCGGTCTCGGCGCCGGCCTTCTCCACGGCCCGCGTGGCTTTCGCGATCGCGATTCTCATCATCCTGATTTTCTCGAAATATTTCTACCTCGTCAGCCTGAGCAACTATTACACGTTCTACCTGATCGACCGCTTTCATCTCTCAGTGCCGCAGTCCCAGTTCTGCTTGTTCGGCTTCCTCTTTGCGGTCGCGGCGGGCACGATCATCGGCGGACCGGTGGGTGACCGCATCGGGCGCAAGCCGGTGATCTGGATCTCGATCCTGGGGGTCGCGCCCTTCTCACTGGTTCTGCCGCATGTGAACCTTCCGCTGACGATCATCCTTGCGGCAACCGCGGGCCTGATCCTGGCGTCGGCATTTTCCGCGATCCTCGTCTACGCGCAGGAACTGATGCCCGGACGCGTCGGGCTCGTGGCCGGATTGTTCTTCGGGCTCGCATTCGGCGCGGGCGGCATCGGCTCGGCGCTCCTCGGGCAACTCGCGGACCACACCAGCATCAACTATGTCTTCAAGGTCTGCGCCTACCTGCCGCTCATCGGGCTCCTCACCGGATTCCTGCCGAACATGAAGAAGATGGAGCGCGACGGATGACGGACGCGATCCGCCTTCTGCAAGCCGCTGCCCGGTTTAACCCTACGTCTTGAAGATCAAACCTTCGGCTCGACCAGCCAGGGCAATGTCTCCGGGTCGGCGTTGCCACCGGTGAGGATGATGCCGATGCGCTGGCCGGTGGGCGCGAGCTTGCGGGCGCGGACGGCCGCATAGGGCACCGCGGCCGAGGGCTCGACCACCATCCTGAACGTCTCCCAGAGCTCGCGCGTCGCCGCCAGAATATCCTCCTCGCTCACGGTGAGGACATCGTCGACCTGTTCGCGGATGATCGGGAAGTTCTTTTCGCCGGTGCAATTGGTGCGCAGCCCATCGGCAATCGTCGCGGGCGTCTTGATCGCGGTCCGCCGCCCGGTGTGGAAGGACTGGGCCACATCGTCGGCCAGTGCCGGTTCGACCCCATAAACCCTGATGCCGGGCCGCATCGCCTTGGCCGCCACCGCGGTCCCGCAGAGCAGGCCGCCGCCGCCGACCGGACAGAGAACCACATCGAGGTCGGGCGCATCTTCGAGCAATTCGATCACCGCCGTGCCCTGGCCGGCCATGACGCGGAAGTCGTCGAAGGGATGGACGAGGTTGGCGCCGGTTTCCTCGATGACGCGCGCGCAGGCGGCCTCACGGGCGACGAGGTTGGGTTCGCAGAAGCTGATCCATCCGCCGAAGCTGCCGACGTTGTGCACCTTTGATTTCGGGGCATTCACCGGCATGACGATGCGGGCCGGGATGCCGCGGAGCTGCGCGGCGCGGGCAAGGGCCGCGGCATGGTTGCCTGAGGAATGGGTGGCGACGCCATTGGCGGCCTCGGCGTCATCGAGCGAGAAGACGGCGTTGCAGGCGCCTCGGGTCTTGAAGGCGCCGGCGGCCTGCAGGTTCTCGCACTTGAAGAACAGGAGCGCGCCGCACGCGGCGTCCAGCGTCGCATGGGTCATGACCGGCGTGCGCACGATGTACGGGCGGATGCGTTCGTGCGCGGCGCGAATATCGGAGAGAGTCAGGGACGACGTGGTGATCACGGGAAGCGGCGTCCGGGGGAGGTGAAGGCGGACGCGAGTTGCAAAGGGAGAAACGCAAGATAGGCTCGGGGGACCATGGCAGTCAAAAAGCTTCTCCACACCCGCATGCGGGTGAACGATCTTGAGCACACGGTTAAGTTCTACGAATCGGCGCTGGGGCTGACGGTATCCCGGCGGCACACCTCCCCGCGAGGAGCGCATCTGGTCTTCATCGCGACCCCGAACAGCGACGAGGAAATCGAGCTGTGCCAGATGCCGGCCGGCGCGCCTCCGGTGCAGGTGCAGCCGGACCTGATGCATCTCGCCTTCGAGGTCGACGATCTGGAGAAGTTTGCCGCCGATCTGAAGACCAAGGGTTTCTCCTTGAGCGACGGACCCACGAAGACGGGCAGTGGTTCGGTGATCGCCTTCATCGATGCCCCCGAGGGCTACGAGATCGAGCTGATCCAGCGGTCAAAATAGCCCACCGCCGGGAATACGGTGGCGGTCGGTTGCCTCTGACTGGTAATCGCATGAAAAGAATCCTTCCTCTTCTCGCCGCCACGGCGTCCCTTTTTCTCATGAGCACGAATTCATCCTCCGCGCCCGTCTCAACGTCTCCGGCCAAGACTGAGGTCGCCGTCCTCGGGGGCGGCTGCTTCTGGTGCCTCGAGGCCGTCTATCAGCGGCTGCCCGGAGTGATCAAGGTGACGAGCGGCTACGCGGGCGGGCATACGCCGAACCCGACCTACCAGGAAGTCTGCACGGGAGACACCGGCTATGCGGAGGTGGCCCGCATCGAGTTCGATCCGAAGGTCCTGAGCTACGAAAAGCTGCTCGAGGTGTTTTTCGAGGCGCACGATCCGACCACCCTGAATCGCCAGGGGCCCGACGAGGGCACGCAATACCGGTCCTCGATCTTTTTTGCGAACGAGGAGCAGCAAAAGGTTGCCGCCCGGGCCAAGATTGCCGCGCAGGCGAACTGGGAGGATCCGATCGTGACGGAGATCGTTCCGCTGAAGCACTTCTATCCGGCGGAGAATTATCACCAGGACTATTACAACCAGCATCCGAACCAGGGCTATTGCTCCTTCGTGATCCGGCCCAAGGTGAAGAAGCTGCAGGACAAGGGTGTGATCTCGAAGGACAAGTAACGGGCGAAAAGCCCAGAGGCAAAGAGGTCGAGGAGCCGAGAAGTCGAAAAAGACGAGAGGTCCGGAAAAACAAGAATAACCGCGCGGCGTTGACGGTTGCGACAGGGAGAATCGGCCAATGGAGGCGGCTTGAGACCGCTCCGGCATTCGTCGGCCGGATGGCTGGCTGGAAGGAGGCGGCATTCGGAGATGCCGCCCTGCGACGCAAGGGGTCGAGCGGCATCGATTGGTGGGAGGGTGGGCGGGTCGATGCGGCAGGGCCCGATGTCCCGATCGGGCCGTCGACGGATCGATGAGGACATCGATCCCTGCCCATTGCGGACACCGCCCGCTGACGGCTCGACTTTGGCGGCGATTGGATTAATCAAAACAGGATGGCTGAATCATCGTCATCGTTCGCCCCGAACCTGAGCGACACCATGGTGACCGTCAGTTTCGTGCGGAACCGCAACGCACTGCTGATGCGCGGCGACCTTGGGACGCTGTTCGTGGACTACATGCTGCATGTCGCGGACAACCGGCTCAATTACAGCGAGGAAGCGGGACGGATCCTGAAGGAGGGACTCGCGGCCTTCGTGCTGCATTGCGCATCGCGCCCGCGGATGGAGCACATCGCGTGGACGCTGAACCTGCAGAAGCCCCTGCTGAACCTGTTTCTGGCCGGCGACAACGAGGACGGCCTGGTTACGGGTCGCGTCTTCACCGAGGAGGTGCGGCGGGGCGACGACAACCTGTTCTACAGCGACATCGTGGCGCGGCGTGGGGAACCGGCGCGCCGGAGCATCGTGAAATTTGAAGGCGCGGCGATGTTTGCCGCGGCGGAGGCCTACTACGCCGGCAGCGAACAGCGGTTGGCGCGCTACTTCGAGCTCGGCGGCGACGACTTCGCTCTGCTCATCTCGCATCCGGATTGCGACCTCGAGTGGCTGCGCCGGGCGACGGCCGCAACCGTGCACGAGTTGCAGGAGCAGGAAACAGTGACCCTGATCGAGCGCCGGAAGTACCACTGGGAGTGCGGCTGCACGCAGGAAAAGATCATGCGCGTGGTCGCGCAGGCCTGTAATGGCGACGCGCGGGCGATGTTCGCCGATGAGGAGACGTTGCGGGCGCAGTGCCCGCGGTGTGGGGCGGTGCACACCATCACCCGCGAGGCGATGGAGGCATTTCTCGCGGAATCGAAGTGATCGCCGTCAGCGAGCCTGGAATTCTCCGGCAGATCGTGGACGGCGCCCTGGCGGCGACCTGGCCGGAACAGGTCGCGACCGTTCTCGGCATCGTGTTCGTCTGGCTCGCGATGCGAGAGAGCCTGTGGAATTTCCCCGTGGGTCTGGTGCAGGCGGGCATTTTCGGCTGGGTTTGTTTCGAGGGCCGGCTGTTTTCCGAAACTACGCTCCAGATCGTCTACATGGTCGCGATGGTCTATGGCTGGTGGCATTGGACCCACGGCGGACGCGCCAGGGAAAACCTGCCGGTGCAGCGCCTGTCGGCCGCACAGTCGGCGGGATGGGTCGCCGGCACGCTGCTGTTGTGGGTGGTCTGGGGGTGGGGCATGGCGCACACGTCCGCGGCGCTGCCCTGGTGGGACGGCTTCGTGTTCGCCTCGAGCGTCGCCTCACAATGGCTGCAGTCGCGCAAGGCCCTCGAGAACTGGATCGGATGGATCGTCTGCAACACGGCCGGCGTCGGCGTCTTTTGGGCGAAGGGCTACTACTGGTTCGCGGTGCTGTACGGATTGTTCTGGTTCATGTCCTGGGCCGGCCTGCGCGCCTGGTGGCGGTCGTGGAGGGCGGATCATGCCTGAGGCGGGACAATCACTTCGAGAAGTCGACTCTCGAACTCGGGGAGGCGAGTGTCGCCGAAGCTTTGTCGGCCGAAAAATCGACTTTCAGAAGTCGCCAATCGGGGGGAGATCGGGTCACTCCGGCCTCAACCGTCAACTCTCAACCCGATGAGCGACGCGAACCCCGTCCGCATCGCGGTCTTCGGCTCCGAATCGACGGGCAAGACCAGCCTGGCGCAGGCATTGGCGGCGCATTTCGGCGCGCCCTGGGTTCCCGAGTACGCACGAGAATTCTGGGACGCGCACGGAGTCATCACGCTCGAGGACATCCCGGTCATCGCCCGCGAACAATGGCGGCGTGAGGACACGGCGGCGGCACAGGCGCCACGGCTTCTGATCTGCGACACCGAGGCGCTGACGACGGTTTTGTGGAGCGACCTGCTTTACGGAACCTGTCCCGAGGACATCCGGCGCCAGGCGGACGCGCGGGCGCGAAATTACGCGCTTTATCTCCTGCTCGACACCGACGTCCCCTTTGCGCCCGATCCGCAACGCTGTTTCCCCGATCCGGCGGACCGGGAAAAATGCCGCCGGGTATGGCGGGGCGCGCTGGATCGCCGCCGGCTGCCATATGTCGAGATTCGGGGCGGCTGGGCGGAGCGGGAGCGAGCGGCGATCGAGGCGGTGCAGGGGTTGCTGAAGGAGTGAGCTTTCAGGTAGGGCGCGCCGTCTGGGCAGCAACGGTGGTCGCCGATGTCCTCATCGGCGATGATCTGCGCCAAGCGGGTCTCCGCATTGTAAATAATCGGCGGAAGCCCGGCATCGGGCTAAATCCGGGCCGGAACGCGCCGTTAAGGGAGGTAACAAGGAAGGAACACCCGTCCATGATGGACAATTTTCTCATCGATTTGCCTGAAATCCGCCTGCCGGTCGACATGGCCTGGCGGGTGAAGTTCGTCGACGCCGTGGAAAGACATGCGGAGGGACTGGGCATAGCGGGGAAGTTCCATGCGCCGCGCTTCTGCGGCTACTATTTTACCGGCTCCCATCCCGTGGTGATGGCGGGCCACTGGACGGTCATGCTCGACGAGGTCCCGCTGATGCGGCGCCTCCGACAGGCGATCGACCGGGTCACGGAACACCGCTTCAGCATCGCGAGCGAAGCCGAGGGGACGGAACCCGAGTTCATGCTCGTGCACGATCGCCACGACGGGACCTGCTGGCTGTGGGATTTCCTGCACGGCCGAAAGTTCCTCGAGGCCAGCGAACCGGTGTCCGGCCGGGACGAGGAGGGTTCCGACCACGCCGATAATCCGGCAATCGAGGATTCCGGGGACGCCGACGCGGGCCCGAAGCTGCTCGGACCCTGACGGGGATGGATTTTGACGCATGCGGGCTTTTCGCGCGGTCCGGCGGGGTCATCATTGAAGCGCGAATACCGGTGGTGCGGGCGGATTTTGACGCGATTTTCTCAAGCGCGCAAAAACGATGATGAAAGACTCGTAAGCCCGCTCAGGCGGAGGAATCGGCGGACGAGAACGGTGTCTGGGGTGCCCACTCCCTGCCACCATGATATCGTTCACCGTCCGTCATCGCGTCCTCGTACTCATCGTATCCAGCCTCCTTCTCCTCGGCAGCGGTGCGGGCCTTCCAGCGGCGACCGCGACGTCGCGCATCGGGCACACCGTGACGTTTTCCGTCTCGGTCAGCGGTTCGGCGCCATTCACGTACCAATGGTACAAGGACGGCAACGCAGTGAGCGGAGCCACGGCGGCGACTTACGCCATTGCGAATGTGCAGCCCTCAGCCGCAGGCGCCTACACGGTCAAGGTTTCCAATGCCTATGGATCGACGGTGTCCGACAGCGGCACGCTGGTGGTGACGAACGGAGCGGTGGCCGGCGATCTCAATGGCGATGGCGTCCCCGACCTCGTCTGGCAGAACACAACCACCGGTGACAACGCCTTCTGGACGATCCAGAATCTCGCCAACACCGGGACCGACCCGTATCTCGCCCGAATCACGCCCTCCTGGCGGATTGCGGGCCGCGGCGATTTCAACGGCGACGGGAGCAACGATCTGGTCTGGGAAAACACGGTCACGGGCGACCGCGCCGTCTGGTTCCTTTCGGGAACCTCCTTCGGCGGCTCCACGGCCTACCTGGCGATGGTTCCGCCCCCATGGCGGATTGGCGCGGTCGCGGACATGGATGGGGACGGGCATCCCGATCTCATCTGGGAGAACACGGTCACGGGTGACCGCACGATCTGGTATCTCAACGGGACGACGATCCTGCGTTTCGAATATCTCGCGTACGTGGATCCCTCCTGGCGCCTCTGCGGGGCGGCGGATCTCGACGGGGACGGGCACGCGGACCTGTTGTGGGAATGTGTCTCCTCGTCGGGCGGCTCCAGCCCGGGCGATCACGTGGCGTGGCTGATGAACGGCACCAGCATCCTCTCGTTCGCGGATCTCGGATCCGCCAGCACGGCCTGGCACCTGGCCGCCGTCGGCGACTTCACGGGGGACGGCCAGCCGGATCTGCTCTGGGAGGACACGACGGCAGGCGACGTCAATGTCGGCTTGCGCGTGGTCTGGGAAATGGACGGCACCACGTACACCGGCCGTTCCACGATCATTGCGAACGTCGATCCCGCCTGGAAGCTGGCTCCCTGAGCCGTAACGACGCAATAGAGGCTGGTTTTACTCCAGGATCGACAGGTCCTTTGGTGGTCGCCGATTTCCAAATCGGCGACAGAGGCGTCGGTATGGAAACCGACGCCCACCTACTGCGTCGTTCCGGCTGAGCCGCAGTCACTCCGTGGCAGGCTGAAGGGCTTGTTGCCGGGCGGGAACCATTGCCGCATCCGGTCGTGGTTTGATTGCATCGCTCCGGCGCGGGGCGGGCCGCGCAGGGTCTTTAACCAATTTTTTTCACGCGCAAAAAAACGTTGGTGAAAGACCTGTAAGGCCGCCGGAGCGGCGTCGCCATGTTTCGAAGGCGGTGTCTCGTGACGACTCCTCGAAAATCGTCATGCTTACTTCGTTCGTCCGACTTCCCTTCGTTTCGCTCCTTGGTTTCCTCTGCGCGCTCTGGCCGGCCGCGGCTGCACGGGCCGCGACCGCTTCGGCGGTTGTCGGCCAGACGGTCACGTTCTCGGTGTCCGTGAGCGGGACGGCCCCGTTTTCCTACCAGTGGTATCGCAACAGCAGTCCCATTTCGGGAGCGAGCGCGGCGACCTATGCCATTAGCAACGTGCAGTCGTCGTCGGCCGGGACGTACGATGTTCTCATCTCGAATGCCTATGGGTCGACCACTTCCGACAGCGGGTCGCTGACCGTAAGCACCGCCACCTCGGCGCCGGTCTTCACGGCCCAGCCCGCGAGCAAATCCGTGACGGCGGGATCATCCGTTACGTTTACGGCGGCGGCCACCGGGACGCCGAGCCCGACGTATCAGTGGAAACGAAACGGGACGTCGATTTCAGGGGCCACCGCGGCATCGTACACGATCGCGAGCGCGCAGTCCGCGAACGCGGGAACCTACACGGTGGTCGCGAGCAATTCGGCCGGCTCAGTTACGAGCAACTCCGCCACCCTGACCGTCGGCACCGCCACCTCGGCTCCGGTCTTCACGACCCAGCCCGCGAGCAAATCCGTGACGGCGGGATCATCCGTTACGTTTACGGCGGCGGCCACCGGGACGCCGAACCCGACGTACCAGTGGAAGCGAAACGGGACCTCGATATCCAAGGCCACCGCGACCTCGTACACGATCGCGAGCGCGCAGTCCGCGAACGCGGGAACCTACACGGTGGTCGCGAGCAATTCGGCCGGCTCGGTTACGAGCAACTCCGCCACCCTGACCATCGGCACCGCCACGTCGGCGCCGGTCTTCACGACCCAGCCGGTTGGCAAGACCGTGGCGGCGGGCTCAGCGGTGACGTTGACCGCCGCGGCTTCCGGCAATCCGAAACCGACCTATCAGTGGAAACGGAACGGAACGTCGATTTCCGGGGCGACGGGTTCGTCCTATTCCATTGCGAACGTGCAGTCATCCAACACCGGGACCTATACGGTGGTCGCCAGCAATTCGGCCGGCTCGGTCACGAGTTCCGGCGCCGTGGTGAGCCTCGCCCAGACGACCTCCAAGACGCCGACCATCACCTCCCAGCCGACGGGGAAGTCCGTTGCCCTCGGTTCCTCGATGACCTTCAAGGTGGTGGCGACCGGTTCGGGCACGCTGAAGTACCAGTGGAGGAAGAACGGCGCGACCATTCAGGGAGCCACGAGCGCATCGTATACG
The DNA here is from genome assembly GCA_036499305.1 of Candidatus Didemnitutus sp. GTDB lineage: Bacteria > Verrucomicrobiota > Verrucomicrobiia > Opitutales > Opitutaceae > Didemnitutus. The sequence goes on along the minus strand of DASYDZ010000060.1, from coordinate 15,165 downwards.
ATCTCGAAGGTGACCTCTTCCAGCGCCGGCAATTACTACGTCGTGGTCTCGAACTCATACGGCTCGGTGACCAGCGCCGGCGCCATCCTTTCGATCGGTTCCTCCAGGACTTCCTCATCGGAGAAATCGACGACCGCCGTGACGACGGAATCCGCGGTGTCGGCCGTATCACCCGCGCGCGCCTCGTCGGACGACTTCAACGGCGACGGCCAGTCCGATCTGTTGCTGCAAAACCAGTCCACCGGCGCCGTGCGCGTCTGGCTGATGCACGGCGCGGCTGTTTCGTCCTCCCTCGATCTGACCTCGCCGGGCGCGGACTGGCAGCTCGCGGCTCATGCGGATTTCAACGGCGACGGCCAGCCCGACCTCGTCTGGGAAAACCGGACGAATGGCGACCGGCAGATCCGCCTGATGTCCGGCGCGACAGTGACGCGCACGGTCGATCTGGGAGTCGTTCCGATTACCTGGACGATCGCCGGCGCTGCGGATTTTGACGGCGACGGACAGCCGGACCTTGTGCTCCACGACCAGCAGAGCGGGAATTGCACGATCTGGCTGATGTCCGGAGCCTCGGTGGCACGGGTGGTCAACCTCGGTTCATTGCCGGTCGAGTGGGAAGTCTGCGGCGCCGGGGATATTGATGGCGATGGCCATGCCGACATCCTGATCCGCGACGACACGACCGGCGCCTGCGCCGCGTGGCTCATGAACGGCACCGAAGTCACGAGCACACTGGCGCTCGCCACGCTTTCCGCCGATGACGATGTGGCCGGAGTTGCGGACATCGACGGCGACGGTCGCGTCGACCTGATCATCCAGAGCAGCGCGAACGGCACGGCCAGCGCCTGGCTGGTGAAGGGCCGTGGCGTCTCGGGCACAGTCGCCCTGCCGACGCCGCCCGCCGGCTGGCTGATCCGGGACTGAGCTGGGCGCGCCAAGGGGGACTCGCCGCCTTGAATGCGTGTCGCTTTCCCTTCCGGCGCGGTCGGGGCGCCGATGGGGACATCGGCGACCACCTGGCGCGACCTCAGGCCGCGGCGGCGAAAACCGGCATCGGCACGTCGAGCGTGGCGGCGAGCGCCCGGAAAAGCTCGGCCTCGTCCGGCGTGATCGTCCCGTCGGCGGCCACGACCTGGCCCGACGCGATCAGCAGGCGCTTCTTGATCGGCAGCGAGCTGACCGCGAGCTTGTCGAGCGCCGCGTCGACGGCGTCGAGGCCGCAGGCCTCCGGGGGCAGAAGCGCGAGCTGGGCGGAGACCACCGGCAGTTGACCCACGCCGGCGGCGAAGGCGGCGGCGATTTCGTTGGCGTCGGCGCTCCCGACGCGCGCCAGAGCGGACAGGACCACCGCGATCTCGTTGCGCACCGAGTCGAACGAATCGAACTGCAGTGCGCGCGCTGGTGTTTGGGCAAGGCGAAGCTGGCCGAGCAACATTTTCTGCAGCGCGAATTCGAACGGAGTGATCCGCCCGTCGGCCTGGACGAGTTCGTCGAGGGTTTCGGCAAAACGATCGAGCGCGGGCCCGGCCAGCGAGCGCAACGCCGGGAGGCTCAGTTGCAGCAGGGGAAGGCGCGCCTCTCGGTCGACGCGGGCGAGGTCGGGCAGCATCGACTGCAGCGGGCCGGAGGCGGCGGGATCGTTCCGGTGAACCAGATCGATCTGCTGCGTGCGCACGGCCTCGGACTCGTCGAGCAGAAGACCGTAGACCAGCGCCTGGGCCGAGGCGGGGACGCGCGTTGCCTGGCGAAGCGGGTCGGGCAGGGCGGCGAGCAGCGTCTGCGCGTGAAGGAAATACTTTTCGGCGAGCGAGCCGACCTCGGCCATCACCTTGACCGCCTGGAACGGCGTGGCGACGAACGAACGCGGGGCCGGGGGCCCGCCGCCGGCGCGATTTCCTCCGAAGCCCGCGAAGGCCGACGAGGCGGTGGCGACGTCGACCGCTTCGGGCGGATCGAAAACCTTGCCATCCCAGGCCGGCTCGATGGCGCGGATCCGCAGTCCGAGCGGCGGATGCGTGGCGAGCGTCCCGCCGAAATCCGCGCGGAACCCCTGGGCGAAGAAAAAGTGGCTTAATTGCGAGGCCTTGTGGTCGGCGATATCCGATCCGAGGGCGAAGCCGCCGATCTTTTTCAGCGCGCCGGTGATTCCGCCCGGGTTGCGGGTGAACTGGACCGAGGAGGCATCGGCCAGGAACTCCCGCTGGCGGGAGACGGCGGCCTGGATGAGCCGGCCGAAGAAATAGCCGATGTAGCCGAGGACGAACATGCCGAATCCAGCCGCGAGCACGACCAGCACGGCGTTGCCGCTGTTGCGCCCTCCGCGCGCTCGGCCGACCGTCTGCATGAGACCGCGGCCGATCAGTCCGATCACGAGGATGCCGAAGATCACGGCGGTGATGCGGACATTGAGTCCCATGTCGCCGTTGAGAATATGGCTGAACTCGTGACCGATGACGCCCTGAAGCTCGTCACGCGTGAGTTTTTCCAGTGTGCCGCGCGTGACCGTGACGGCGGCGTCGGCGGTCGTCAGGCCGGCGGCGAAGGCATTGATGCCGGGTTCGTTGTCGAGAACGTACACAACCGGCACCGGCACGCCGGATGCGATCGCCATTTCCTCGACCACGTTGAGCAACTGGCGTTCGTGGAGATCGGTCGTGCCGGGATCGATCCGGCGGCCGCCCACCGAGGTGGCGATGGCGGCGCCGCCTTGTCGCATCGTGCCCCATTTGAACAACGACGCACTGCCAACGATGGCGAGGGTTGCGAAAGTGACGCCCGCGAACACCGTCGGATCCCACCACGAGGCGCCGCCGGCGGGTGCCTCCGCGACGTAGCTGTAGCGCCCGCGATGCGTGCGCGGGGATCCGGCCTCGCGCACCAGGACGATCGCCATCAGGTAGCCGGCGGCGATCGTGCCCAGGACGGCGAAAATGAACAGGACGACCAGCCGGTGGGTGCGCCGGCGCGCGCGATCCTGGGCTTCGAAGAAATCCATGGGGGGGAGGGAAATAAGCTCTAGGCGAAAAGCTCCAAGCCGGAACGATGCAGGAGGTGGGCGTCGGCTTCCAGACCGACGCCTCGGTCGCCGATGTGGAAATCGGCGACCACCAATCGACCTCGATCCCGGGGCAAAAACAGCCTCAACGGCATCGTTGCGGCTAAGCGCCGGGCGAAAAACCGTAAGCGACCATCGGATCTCAGCACGCGGCGGTCGGCCATGGCATCAAGCTTCTGCGCGCCTCATCGGCCGGGGCGATTTCATTCTACAGCGGTTTGAGAAAAAGCATGGCCGCAAAGAGGCGCAAGAGGCACAGTGAGGCTCGGATTTCTCAAAGCGAATGGTTGCGGTTGTTGCCGACGATAATGATGCGTGGGTGGCTGGCACAACCGGTCGACCCGTGCCAGGTAAGCGGCGAGTCCCAAGGTGTTGCGCGGGCTATTGCGGCTTCAGAAATATTTAATCCGTTTTGCAAATGCCCGACCGTTGGCGAGTGGCTTCCTGCTTAACGCCTGGAGCTTTTAATTTTTAGCCTGTCGCTGGCTCGACGACGACGGCGGTGCCGTAGCACAGGACCTCGGTGACGCCGGTGGCGACCTCGGTGGCGTCGTAGCGCAAACCGACGATGGCGTTGGCCCCGCGCTCGGTGGCATGCTGGCAGAGACGCTCGAACGCGTCCTCGCGCGCCTTTTCGCACAGTTCGGTGTAGATCGTGATATCGCCGCCGAAGAGCGTCTGCAGCCCCGCGCCGATGTTGCCGATGACGGAGCGCGAACGGACCACGATGCCGCGGACCGTGCCGAGTTCGCGGGTGATGCGATGACCCACGAGGGAGAAGGTGGTGGTGTTGAGCATGGCGGAAATCCGGAGGACGGAGGTCAGATGACAGATGACAGAGGTCGAATCGTGGTGAACCAGGGGAAGGTGAGGCAGGATTCCCTTCCGAGCAAATCGCTCCAGGCAAAGCCAGCGAAATGCACGCTACCCCGCTCGCTCCCCGGTATGCGATTCTCGCTGCTCACGAGAAGCTGACCTTCGGCGCGGTGCGTTCGGCCGTGTTCTCCACCTCGAAGAGCTGGGCGGCGGCGAAATTGAACGTGTTGGCGATCATGTTGGTCGGAAACACTTCGCGCCGGGTGTTATAGACGGTGACGGAGTCGTTGTAGGCCTGGCGCGCAAAGGAGATCTTATTCTCCGTGGAGGTGAGTTCCTCGGTCAACTGCATCATGTTCTGGTTGGCCTTGAGATCCGGGTACTGCTCCGACACGACCATCAACCGCGAGAGCGCGCCGGTGAGGCCGGACTCGGCTCCGAGCAGGTTCTTGACCGCGCCGGCATCGGCCGGGTTGGCCGCCGCGGCCTTGGACGCGGTGTAGGCGGTGTTGCGGGCGGCGATCACGGCCTCGAGCGTCTCGCGCTCGTGCTTCATGTAGCCCTTGGCCGTTTCAACGAGATTGGGAATCAGGTCGTAGCGGCGCTTGAGCTGGACGTCGATCTGGGCGAAGGCGTTCTTGAAGCGGTTGCGGAGCGTCACGAGCGAATTGTAGTTTCCGACGATCCAGAAAAACACGATCGCGGCCACGCCGACGATCACGAGAAGGGCAATAAGAAGCATGGTGAGATGGGTTGGACGAACGCCGGTCACGATGCGCCCGGCCGTCCGCGAGCGCGAGAAGTTTTGGTTTACACACGGAGCGTTATTTTCGAATGGCGCGCCGCCCGGGGGCTTGCCAGAAGCCGGAGCCGTCCGCAGCATGCCGCTCCCCATGAAGCTGTTCGTGCGTGTCCTCCTGCTCGCCGCCGCCTGGCGGATGCTGCCGGCGGCCGAGACCCCGGGTCCGCTCGTGAGTCCCGCCGCGGCTGCGGCCAGCCAGCCGGCTCCGCGCATAATGGCGGAGGTGCGGTCGGTGGCGGCACTTGAGGCGGGCTTTCCGGCCACGGCGGCGGCGGGATTGAGCGAATTGCTGTCCGACGACACCCTGCCGGGCGAGGTGCGGTCGCGCCTGGCGCTGGAGCTGGTATCCGCCCTGCTCGACGAGGGCGAGGTCCACACGGCGGAATCGGTGCTCCAATCCTACGACGGGCCGCGCAACGCATCGTACCAGCTCCGCATGGCGCTGGTCGCTTCCGCCAACCGCCGCTGGCCGCAGGTGAAATCGGCGCTCGGCGCCGCGAAGCTGGAGGACCTGGCGCCTGCGGAGAAGGGCTGGTGGTATTTTCTCCAGGCGCAACTCGCCGACTCCGAAAACGACATCGATCGCCGCAACCGCAATTACGACGAGGCGAACAAGGCGGCCGTCTCGGAGCTGCAGCGGACGCGGTTCCAGCTCGGGCAGGAACTCGCGCGCCTGCGCGTCGAGACGCCGACCGACGCGCAACTGGCCGCCTACCGATCGAACATGGAGCGGCTGCAGGGCACGCAGCCCGGTTACTTCGCGCTGCGTTTTTATGCGGCGGCGCTCAGCGCGCTGGGCCGCAAACCGGAGGCGCTGGGCGTCCTGCAGCGCCAGCTTGCCGTCGTGCCGGCGGCGGAGCGGGAGTCGGCGGACCAGATCCGCCTGCTGATCGGCATGATCGCAGGGGAAACGAGCGCGGACGGAAAAAAGGCGCTGCGCGAGCTGCTGTTCAAGGGGCTCCGGCCCGAAACCCAGCGCATCGCGCTTTACCTGCTGGCCCGCGGCACGGCGACATCCGCCGACCGCGATTCGCTGCGGCGCGACCTCGAGGAGCTGATCCACGGGGCGACCCTGCACCCGATCATCGAGGACCTGCTGCTGGTGCACGCGCAACTGGCGCTCACCGACAAGCAATACAACCAGGCCGAGGAGGACGCGCAGCGCCTGCTGGAGCGGTTTCCCGGCTCGGCGCTCAAACCGGCGGCGCTGGGCGTGCGTCTCGCGGTGGCATGGGAACTCAACCGCTATCGCGCGGCGGCGGGGCTCGGCGCCCAGCTCCGCGAGCTCCTTCCGCCCGGCCGCGAGCGCTCGGAGCTCGGCGTCCTGCTGGCGGAGTCGTTTTTCCGGTCCGGCGACTATGAGGACGCGGCCGACCAGTATGCGGCCGCGCTGCACGAGACGCCGCGGACCGTGCCGGCGGGCATCCTGATTTTTCAACGCGTGCTGTCCGACATTCGCGCCGGCAAGCTGGACGAGGCGGCGCGGCTGCTCGACGAGGCCACGACGAATCCCGAGCTCGATCCGGTGAACCGGTGGCAGTCGGAATGGAATCTCGTGCGCGAGATGCAGGTGCAGGGGCGCGCGCAGGCCGCGCTCGACCGCGTGGAAGGGCTGTTGAAACTGGGCACCCAGGGCGTGCCGGCGGAGCTGCGCATCCGGCTGCTCTGGCTGCGCGCGAAGCTTTCATTCGACAACGGCGCGGAGGAGGCGGCCACGCGACAGGTGGACGAATTGCTGGCGGCGCTGCCGGCGGCGCACGTCGACGCGGCCTTGCGCAGCGAAGTCGCGAGCACGGCGCTGCTGCTCAAGGCGCAGGCGCTGCTCGCGCTCGGCCGCGACGCCGACGGCGGTGCGCTGCTCGACCGGCTGCGCGCCGAGTACCCGAAGGAGAAGGCGGCGGTTTATTCCTACATCGTGCAGGCCGCGCGCGAGACCCAGCGCGGCGATCTGGCGAAGGCGCAGAAGACGCTGACGGACATGGCGGACAACAACCGCACGAGCGAGTTTGCCCCGCTGGCGCTGTACGAGGCGGCGTTCAACGCGGAGAGCCGCGGGCTCGACGACCATCTGCGCGAGGCCTACACGCTGCTCGAGCGGCTCGTGACATCCTATCCGCGGGACGACCTGGTATTCTATGCGCGGCTGAAGCAGGGCGACCTGCTGCGCAAGCTGAACGATTTCGGCTCGGCGCGGCAGATCTACCAGGACCTGATCAACCAGAACGGCCAGCATCCCGACGTGCTGCTCGCCCAGATCGCGCTCGCGGACACGCTTTTTGCGCAGGGCACGAACAGCGTGGTGAACTTCGAGAGCGCGTCGGCGATCTACGAGCGGCTGCGCGACCTGCCGGCGGCGAAGGTGGATTTGCGGGCCGAGGCCGGTTACAAGTGGGGTTACGCGCTTTCGAAACGCGGGCAACCCGACAAGGCGGCCACGGTTTACTGGTCGGTGGCGCACGATTTCCTGCTCGATCCGGCGCAGGCGGAAAAGCTGGGCGCCAAGGGCCGCTGGTGGATTGCGCGAACACTGCTGGAACTCGGCCAACTGCTCGAGGACGCGAACCGCCTCGACGAGGCGCAGCGCGCCTACCAGCTCATCATCGACAACAAGCTTGGCGGCTCGGTGCAGGCGGCGCAGAAGCTGGCGCGATTCCGGCAGATGGAGGTGCGCAAGCCATGACGCGCGCCATCGCCAGCGGGGTGCCGGACAGAATCCGGTTTACGGCGGCGCGGCGCGCCCCATGATGCGGCCAACTTTTGCGATGCACTCGTTCAGCTTCAGTTCGTTCGCGCGCGGCGGTCCGGTGATGTGGATTCTGCTCCTGGTGGGGCTCGTGGCCCTCGGGATCTTCATCGAGCGCGCACTTTTTCTCCACCGCGGCCAGATCCGTTCCACCGAATTCCTGAACGGCATCAAGAATCTGCTGCAGAAGGGCCGGCTCATGGAGGCGCTGACGGTGTGCGAGGACACGCCCGGCCCCGTGGCTGCGATTGTGAAGGCCGGCCTGCGACATGCCAACGACGACGAGCAGGGGATGCGTTTCGCGATCCAGGACGCGGCGCTCGTCGAGCTGCCGATCCTGGAACGCCGCATCGGATCACTGGCGGCGATCGCCCAGATTGCGCCGCTGCTCGGGCTGCTGGGGACAATGCTCGGCATGATCAAGACGTACTGGCTGTTCAACCAGGGCGGCAACTATGCGACCCCCGCGGGCCTCTCCGGCGGCATGTGGGAGGCGCTGCTCACGGCGGCGGCCGGCCTGGCCGTGGCGATTCCGGTGCATCTCGCGCGGCATTTCCTCACCGGCCGCGTGCGCGCGCTGGTGCACGACATGGAATGGGTCGGCAATGAACTGATGCGGTACCTGCTGCGGGAAAACACGCCGGCCGGTCCGGTGGAAAAGGCGCCGTGATCACGCGACCCCTCGATTTGCAATCGCGGCTCAGCGCTCCCCCGCGCGATGCGGATGTGTTTTTCTGGCTCAATGTCACCGTGGTGGCGCTGTTCTTCGGCCTGCTCGGCGCGCGATTCATCCAGGGCACGGGCGAACAGGTGCAGCTCGATGGAGCGACCCAGGGATTCGCGGTGCCGCAGGAATCGACCGTCACGCACGCGCCGGCCTCGGTCGTCGTCAGCTACCGCCGCGACAACATGGTGCTGTTCGAGGGCGGCATTTTTGACCTGCGCGACCTGCAGGCGCCGCTGGAAAAATATGCCCGGCTGCATCCGGGTTCGACGCTCATGGCACGGGTGGACAAGGCAGTCTCCGCGCAGGGCCTGCTCGACCTCTGCGATCTCGCGCGCAAGGCCGGCTTCGCCCAGGTCCTGCTGGCGGCGGAACAAAAGCCGGACGACGGGGAATCGATCCGGGCCGTGCGGTGAGGCGGCGATGACCTTCGGCGGAATCCGGATCCGGCGGCGGCTTTTTGTGGGGCTGGCCCTGCTGATGGCGGGCACCTTGGGCGGGTATTACTGGTCCCGGGCGCGCCAGCTTCCGACGGTGGTGGTGGCTCCGCCGAAAACGGCGTTCGTCAAACTGGTGAACGGTGACAGGGAAGGGGCTGACCGCGTCATCGCCGAACAGGCGGAGTACTTCGATCCGACGCCGTTGTTCATTCCCACCTCCCATAACTACGGGCAGGGTCCGCTCCCCGCGCGGGTGGTTCGCCAGCCGGGACAGATCTTCAACGATATACCTCCCTACCTCACGTTCCGCGAGCGAACGCTGGCGAACTATGCCTTCAGCTACCAGTCGGCGGCGGCAAGCGTTCCCGACGTCCTCGAACAGGGAAACGAGGCTCCTTTCGTTGGATTCGGGCAGGTGGATGGAACGTGGTCTCCGATTTCGCAACGCGTTGCCTATATATCGGTTAAGGCATTAAAAACGGGTGAGACCGTGTTCGGCCGATCGCTGCCGGATCTGAAGCTGCCGCGGGCCGAATTTGCGCCCATGGATTTTCTGGCTTTAGTCGACAACTCCGGATTTGTCGGGGAGCCATTGATGACATCGGGTTCGGGCTCGGAGGAGATCGACGGCGCGGTGAGGGATTACCTGATGAGAAAGCTCCGTTTGGGTGATCGCCTGCCCCCGGGGCGTTACGTCGTTTCGGTGGGGCCGTAGGAATTTTGGGAAATTCCTCAAGAATCTAGTTGACGACGAATTTTCAGGGTCATTGCATCGTCGTTCCCTTTGTTTTTTGCCTATGCTTTGGTCTGCCCAGATAGCTCAGTTGGCAGAGCACGTCCTTGGTAAGGACGAGGTCGCCGGTTCGAATCCGGTTCTGGGCTCCAGGCTGCGTCGCCGACCATTCCGACGTTAATAAAGATCAACAACTTCAACCACTAAACCTACTCAACTCCACATGGCTAAAGGTACATTCGAACGCAAGAAGCCGCACGTCAACGTTGGCACGATCGGCCACGTCGATCATGGCAAAACCACGCTGACGACTTCGATCCTCGCGGTGCAGGCGCGCAAGGGCCTGGCCGAGGTCAAGTCCTACGCCGACATCGCGAAGGGTGGCACGGTCCGTGACGCCTCCAAGATCGTCACGATCTCGGTCGCGCACGTGGAGTACGAGTCGGACAAGCGCCACTACGCGCATGTCGACTGCCCGGGACACGCCGATTTCGTCAAGAACATGATCACGGGCGCCGCCCAGATGGACGGCGCGATCCTCGTCGTTTCCGCCGCGGACGGCCCGATGCCGCAGACCCGCGAGCACATCCTCCTGGCCTACCAGGTCGGCGTGCCGAAGATCGTCGTTTTCCTGAACAAGGTCGACCTGATCGACGACAAGGAACTGCTCGAGCTCGTCGAGGAGGAAATCCGCGACCTGCTGACCAAGTACAAGTTTGACGGCAAGGCCGCCAAGATCATCCGTGGTTCCGCGACCGCCGCGCTCGAGGGCAAGCCCGAGGGCGACAAGGCGATCCAGGAGCTGATGGAAGCGATCGATTCGGAAATCGCGGAGCCGGTTCGCGAGCTCGACAAGCCCTTCCTCATGTCCGTCGAGGACGTCTTCTCGATCACCGGCCGCGGCACCGTCGCGACGGGCCGGATCGAGCGCGGCATCTGCAAGCTGAACGACACCGTCGAGATCGTCGGCCTGAAGGACACGACCACCACGGTTGTGACCGGCATTGAGATGTTCCGCAAGCTGCTCGACCAGGGCCAGGCGGGCGACAACGTCGGCATCCTCCTCCGCGGCATTGAAAAGGAAGGCATCGAGCGCGGCCAGGTCATCGCCGCCCCGAAGTCCATCAAACCGCACAAGAAGGCGAAGGCCGAAATCTATGTCCTCTCGAAGGATGAAGGTGGCCGCCACACGCCGTTCTTCGACGGCTATCGTCCGCAGTTTTATTTCCGTACGACCGATGTGACCGGCGTCGCGCACCTTCCGAAGGGCGTCGAGATGGTCATGCCGGGCGACAACATCACGATCGACATCGAGCTGATCGCCCCCATCGCCATGGAGAAGTTCCAACGCTTCGCCATCCGGGAGGGCGGTCGCACGATCGGTGCCGGCCGCGTGACGGAGATTGTCGAATAACCTTCGTCTAGCTTCAGACTCACGCGCCGGGCTCCCGATTTCGGGGTCCCGGCTGCGTCGTCTAAACGAAATCGATCGAAACCACAGGGGTGTAGCTCAATTGGTAGAGTAGCGGTCTCCAAAACCGTTGGTTGGGGGTTCGATTCCCTCCGCCCCTGCCACCACCGCCCGACTTTTCCCGTCTTTCCATGGCCAATCCATTCCGCAGCGTCCGCATCTTCGCCGTCGAACTCGTCGCCGAGTTGCAGAAGGCAAGCTGGCCGACTCGCGAGGAGCTGAAGGACTCGACGATCGTCGTGATCGCCGCCTGCCTGCTGCTCGGCCTCTTCACGAGCATCAGCGACTTTGCGCTGTATAACCTGGTCGACGCCCTGACCACGCTGTTCACCCGCTGACCGTTTCGCCGATGACTGCCGATACCACCACCCACGCCGGGGCCCAATGGTTCGCGCTCCACACGCTCTCCGGCCAGGAGAACAAGGTGAAGACGTACCTCGAGAGGTTCAGGAAGGCCGAGGAACTCGACGATCATGTGTTCGAGATCCTGCTGCCGACCGAGACCGTCTCGGAGGTGAAGGCCGGCAAGAAGTCGACGAAGGTCCGCAAGCTCTATCCGGGCTATGTCTTCGTCAACATGCGCCTGTACGACGAGGAAAAGAAGGTCATCATCAAGCCGTTTTATTTCGTCAAGGACGCAGCGGGCGTGATCGGCTTCGTCGGCGGCGAGCATCCGGCGGCCCTGCGCCAGACCGAGATCGACGAGATCAAGGCCCGCATCGAGGCGGCCAGCGGCAAGGAAGTGCCGAAGGTTTCGTTCGAAGTCGGCGAAGAGGTCAAGATCACCGACGGTGCCTTCGCGAATCTCACCGGCCGGGTCGACGAGATCGATCCCGCCCGCGGCAAGCTCAAGATTTCCGTCTCCATTTTCGGTCGGTTTACGCCCGTCGAACTCGAATACTGGCAGGTCCAGCGCGCCTCTGAAAGCTGATCCGCCGCCCACCACCAACCAGTTCCACTCCCTCCCTCCCGCTTACCATGGCCAAGAAAATTCAAGGCTACGTCCGTCTCCAGTTGCCCGCCGGCGCCGCCAACCCGGCCCCGCCGGTCGGTCCCGCGCTCGGTGCGCAGGGCGTCAACATCATGGGCTTCTGCAAGGAGTTCAACGCGAAGACCAAGGACCAGGCCGGCATGATCATCCCGGTGGTCATCACGGTTTTCTCCGACAAGTCCTTCACCTTCATCTGCAAGTCCCCGCCCGCCTCGGTCCTTCTCAAGAAGGCCGCCGGCATCGCGACGGGCTCGGCCAGGCCGAACCAGGACAAGGTCGGCAAGGTTTCGAGGAAGCAGATTCTCGAGATCATCAAGATCAAGAAGCCCGATCTCAACGCCAACAGCGACGAGGCCGCCATCCGCATGATCGCCGGCACCGCGCGCAACATGGGCATCGAGGTCACGGACTGACGAAGTTGAAAGTCTGCCGTTGAAAGTTGAAAGACCGAACCTGGTCACGACTTTCCGGTGCCGCGACTTTCAACCTTCGACCCGCAACACTTTCAACCACCACCAACAACCACTCACCGCGGGAGTTCCGCCCGGAACGTTCGCACCGCAAGGAGTAGATAATGGACCATAGCAAACGATACCGCAGCGCCATTCAGGGTGCTGATCTCACCAAGGAATATCCACTCGCCGAAGCGGTGGACATTCTCGCCAAATTCCCGAATGCGAAGTTCGACGAGACCGTCGAGCTGTCCTTCCGCCTGGGCGTCGATCCGGCGCAGGGCGACCAGATGGTGCGCGGCACCACGCCGCTGCCCCACGGCTCCGGCAAGAAGGTGCGCATCATCGTCTTCACCGACGATCCGGCCAAGGCCCTCGCGGCCGGCGCCGATCAGGCCGGCACGACCGACCTGATGACGAAAATCACCGAGGGCTGGCTCGACTTCGACGTCGCGATCGCGACGACCGAGGCCATGAAGCAGGTCCGCACGCTCGCCCGCATCCTCGGACCGAAGGGCCTGATGCCGAATCCGAAGTCAGGCACCGTGACCGACGACATCGCCGCGGGCATCAAGGCCGTCAAGGCCGGCCGCGTGGAGTTCAAGATGGACAAGACGGCCAACATCGGCGTCGGCATCGGCAAGCGGTCCTTCACGGCCGCCCAGATCGCCGAGAACGCGACAGCGGTCATCGAGGCCGTCGCCAAGGCCAAGCCGGCCTCGTTCAAGGGGCACTACATCAAGACGGCCGTCATTTCCTCGTCCATGAGCCCCGGCGTCAAGCTGGCCACGACCGAACTCAACAAAGCCTGACCGGAGACACCTTCATGAGAGCCGAGAAAAAATTCCTGATCGACGAAGTCAGCACCCACCTGAAGAAGTCCGACTACGTCATCCTCACCAACTTCACCAAGCTGACAGTCGCCGACACGGCCGAGCTCCGGAAGCGTCTTTCGCCCGAGAAGGCGGAGTTCCACGTCGTGAAGAACAGTTCTTTCCGCGTCGCCTCGAAGGCCTTCGGGTTGCCGGAGGTGGACGACAAGACCCTGATCGGCCAGACGGCGATCGTCGTCGGCGGGAAGAATCCCGCGGGCGTGGCCAAGGTCCTGAAGAAGTTCATCCAGGACAAGCAGAAGCTCGAGGTTAAGGTCGGCGTTCTGGAAAAGAAGGTCATGTCGGCCGCCGACCTGTCCAAGCTGGCCGACCTGCCCTCGCTGGAGGCGCTGCGCAGCCAGTTGCTGGGCATGTTCCTGCAGACCGCCGGCGCATTCGTGCGCGTCCTCGACGCCCGGATCAAGAAGGAGCAACCCGCGGCCCCGGCCGCTTGATAAAGCGAGGAAACCCATTAAGATAATTTCCGGCGCGAGCCGGGAGAACCCATCCAGGAGGCAGGCTAGGGGATACGTCCCTTAAACGCGCTTCACGATCGAAGCCGCTAGCCCGCCCAAGGAGCAAAAAACATGAGCACCATCACAGACGAACAAGGCATCGAGTGGCTGAACAGCAAGTCGATCCTCCAACTGGCCGACTTGGTCAAGACCCTCGAAGGCAAGTGGGGCGTTTCCGCCGCCGCTGCCGTTGCCGCCGCCCCCGCCGCCGCGGGTGCCGCCCCGGCCGCCGCCGCCGAGGAACAGACCGAATTCACGGTCGTCCTCTCCGAAGCCGGCGCCAACAAGATCGGCGTCATCAAGGAAGTCCGCGCCATCACGGGCCTCGGCCTCAAGGAAGCCAAGGACCTCGTCGAAGGCGCCCCGAAGCCGGTCAAGGAAGGCATCAACAAGGCCGAGTCCGAGGAGATCAAGAAGAAGCTCGAGGCGGCCGGCGCCAAGGTGCAGGTCAAATAACCCGCCGTTGGCGATCATCGTCGCAACACAACTCTCATTCCGGGGACCGGCCGCGTCATCGTGCAGCCGGCTCCCCGCTATTTTCCCTGTTCTTTTCCGGCGCGCCCTCGGCGCCACCGCCAGTGACGCCGCGCCCCGCGCCGCGCACTGAGCCTCTTTTCCTTTTCCACTCATCCGGGAGCAACCATGGCCGACCGCACTCTACATCACGAACGCGAAAATTTTGGCAAGCTTCGCGAAGTCATCCCCCCGCCCGACCTCATCGAGCTGCAGATCAGCTCGTACCTGGAGTTCCTTCAGAAGGAAACTCCGGAAAAGCAGCGCAAGCCGGTCGGCCTCGAGGCGGTTTTCCGCGAGGTGTTTCCGATCACGTCCTACGACGAGCGCCTGACGCTCGAGTACGTGTCGTACACCATCGGCGACCCGAAGAGCTCCGAGATCGAGTGCCTGCGCGAGGGCACGACCTACGCGGTGCCGCTCTACGTCAAGCTCCGCCTCCGCGAGGAGGACTTCATCAAGGATGAGGAGATCTTCATGGGCGACATCCCGATGGTGACCGAGCGCGGCTCGTTCATCATCAACGGCGCCGAGCGCGTCGTGGTCTCCCAGCTCCACCGCTCGCCCGGCATCTGCTTCGAGGTGGCCACGCACCCGAACGGCAAGCTGCTGCATTCGTTCCGCATCATCCCCGACCGCGGCACCTGGCTGGAGGTGCAGTTCGACAACAACGACCTGCTCTACGTCTATCTCGACCGCCGCCGCCGCCGCCGGAAATTCCTCATCACGACGCTGCTCCGCTCGATCGGTTTCAGCAACGACCTCGACATCCTCAACCTGTTCTACGAGGTGCAGGACCTCAAGGTCACCAAGGCCCTCGACATGGAGAACGTCTCCACGCTGGTGCTGGTCGAGGACGTCATCGATGCCCAGAAGGGCGTCGTGCTCGCGCGCGCCTTCGAGCCGCTGACCAAGCAGATCGTCCGCACGTTCGAGAAGCACGACATCAAGTCGATGCGCGTCATCGACACGACGGCCGACGAGGGCGCCCTCATCCGCGCACTCAAGAAGGATCCGACCCGCAACGAGGAGGAGGCC
>DASYDZ010000059.1:0-25154 GCA_036499305.1 Candidatus Didemnitutus sp. | reverse complement strand
ATCAGCAATTGAACGTCGGCTCGCCGTTCATCTTCGCCCTGCAGTCGATTCATGCGCCCGACCTGCTTCGCTACGGCGTCGAGCTCGCGACGCTCGCCGGCCTCACGTCGGTCTGCCTCGTCTCATTGCTCGGCCAGCCGCGCATCTTTTTCTCCATGGCCAAGGATGGCCTTTTGCCGGCCTCGTTCAGCCGCCTGCACCCGCGCTTCCGCACTCCTTACGTCACCACGATCCTCACCGGAGTCGTGTGCGCCATCGTGGCCGGACTGCTCCCGCTCGACCTGCTGGGTGAATTGATCTCGATCGGCACGTTGATGGCATTCGCCCTGGTCTGCGGGGGTGTCTGGATCCTCCGCGTAAAACGCCCGGATCTGCCGCGGCCGTTCCGGGCGCCTCTGTTGCCGCTGGTCTCGATTCTCGGCATCGCCACCTGCCTGCTGCAGATGTACATGCTGCCCGTCGACACCTGGCTGCGCCTCGCGGTCTGGATGGCCCTGGGCTTCGCTGTTTATTTCGGCTACAGCCGGAGGCACAGCGGGCTGACTCGAGCGGTAAGCAAAAAGCCATAGGCGCTAGGCTTGGGCCTGACGGAGGGCAGGGTTGCCGCCAACCTAGCGGGGCGACCGGCAGCGGAAAACCAAAGGCGGCATTGGCAATGCCGCCCTACATCTCCAGCTCCGCTTACAGCTTCGAGCTTACCGCTTATCGCTTTCAGCCTTCAGCTCCCTCGCCATCTCCTTTGCGAAATAGGTCAGGATCATGTCCGCGCCGGCGCGCTTGATCGCCAGCAATGATTCCCGACGGCACCGCGCAAGATCGAGCCATCCGAGGCGCGCCGCCGCCTGGATCTGCGAGTACTCCCCTGAAATCTGATACGCGGCCACCGGCAGGCGCGTGCTGTTCCGCACCTCGCGGATGATGTCCAGATAGAGGCCCGCCGGCTTGACCATCACGATGTCCGCGCCCTCGGCGACATCGAGCTGCACCTCCCGGATCGCCTCGCGACGATTCGCCGGGTTCATTTGGTAGGTCGCCTTGCCCAGCAATCGCGTCCCGGCCGCCTGGGCGCTGCCCACGGCGTCGCGGAAAGGGCCGTAGTACGCCGAATTGAATTTGGCGGAATAGGCCAGGATGCCCGTTCCCGTGTGCCCGGCCTCGTCGAGCGCCGTGCGGATCGCCCGGACGCGTCCGTCCATCATGTCGGACGGCGCGACAAAATCCACGCCCGCCGCCGCCTGCAGCAGCGCCATTTTCGCCAGGATCGCCACGGTGCGGTCGTTGTCCACATCGTCGCCTTCCGCCGTCAGCACGCCGTCATGACCGTGACTCGTGTACGGGTCCAGCGCCACGTCCGTGATCACGGTCAGCTCCGGCAGCGCCTGCTTCACCGCGCGCACCGCGCGCAGAACCAGCGTCGACGGATTCAACGCTTCCCTGCCCTCCGGATCCTTCAGCGCCGGATCCAGCTTGGGAAACAAGGCCACGGCCGGCACGCCCAACGCCGCGAGTTCGCGGCATTCCGTGACCAGATCGCCGGGATTGAACCGAAACACGCCGGGCATCGACGCGATCTCCTCCGGACGCCCATCGCCCTCGACCACGAAGAGCGGCGCGATGAAATCCTCCGCGCGCAGAACCGTTTCCTCCACGAGGGCGCGGCGCGAGGCCGTCCGACGCAGGCGGCGGGGACGATGGACGAGATTCAGGCGCGCTTCCTTTTCCATGGCAGGACCGCTCATTAAAGCGAAGTTTGGCCGCTTTTCACGCCAAACTTTGGCCTCTTTGTCCTGCAGAACCATACCTCCGGAACCACGGATTTCACGGATAACACAGATTACCAGGCTAAATCTGTAAGGCGTTTCCCTGAACCATCTGTGATATCCGTGTAATCCGGGGTCCAAAGTGTTTGAGCTCGAGCACGTCAGGGAACCGACCGGAAGCGGTTGCCATTCGTCCACTTTCGATGTGATTCCAATATTCTTGCGGTTTTCCCGGGTTTCGATGCCTAAGTCTCGCTCCCGCCATGGCGCTGCATCTGTACGATTCGCTCGAGCGAAAGCTGAAGCCGGTCGCCCCGCATCAACCGGACGGTGTCGTCCGTTTCTACAACTGCGGACCAACCGTCTACGCGCCCGCGCACATCGGGAATTTCCGCACCTTTGTCGTCAACGACGTGATCCGCCGCCTGCTCGACCTGCAGTTTCCGGGGCGGGTGCGGCACGTGCGCAACCTGACGGACGTGGACGACAAGACGATCCGCCGCGCCCGCGACGAGCAGCGCACGCTGGCGGAGGTCACGAAGCAGTGGACCGACAAGTTTCACGCGGATTGCGCCGCCCTGAACTGCCTGCCACCGCACGTCGAACCCGCCGCCACCGGTCACATCCCCGAGCAGGTCGACATGATCGGGGTGCTCATGAAGCAGGGCCATGCCTATCGCGCCGCCGATGGCTCGGTGTATTTCAAGGTCGGGTCCTTCGGCGACTACGGCAAGCTCTCGCGCGTGAAGGAGCGCGAACTGCAGACCGGATCCGCGCTCGCGGGCAAGGCCCAGGCCGTCGATGCCGACGAAAAGGAGGACGCGACCGATTTCGCGCTCTGGAAGGCGTGGAAGGAGGATGACGGCGCCAGCGCCTGGAACAGCCCCTGGGGCCGCGGCCGGCCGGGCTGGCACATCGAGTGCAGCGCGATGAGCAAGAAGCATCTCGGTGACACGATCGACCTGCACACCGGTGGCATCGACCTGCTCTTCCCGCATCACGAAAACGAGATCGCGCAGAGCGAATGCTGCAACGGCGTGCTTTTTTCCCATCATTGGTATCACAGCGAGCACCTGCTCGTGGACGGGAAGAAGATGAGCAAGTCGCTGGGAAATCTGTACACCTTCGATGACCTCGCGGCCAGGGGGTTCAGTCCGATGGCCGTGCGCTACGCCCTTCTCGCCGGCCATCCGCGCAAGCAGCTCAATTTCACCCTCGACGGCGTGCATGCCGCCGAAAGCGCGCTGAAGACGCTGCGCGAGTTTCGTGCGACCCTTCCGGTCGCCGCGACGGCCGCGCACCATGTTTTCGGCCACGTCATCGAGATGTTGCACGACGACCTGAACACGCCCGGCGCGTTGGGAGCGTTATTCACGCTCGTCAATCGCCGGTCCGGTGAAGCCGATCTGGTTTCGTTCGACCAGGCGATGCAGGCCTTTGGCTTCGATCTGCGCGTGCCCGAGCCCCCGAAAGCGGAGATTCCCGCCACCGTCGCCGCCCTCGCCGAAAAACGCTGGGCCGCCCGCTCGGCGAAGGACTGGGCCGCCGCCGATGCGTTGCGCAAGGAACTCGCCGCCACCGGCTGGTCGATGCTCGACGGCAAGGATGGCTACAAGCTGGAGCCGTTGAAGAAATAGGTCGGCCGATCCCAGGTGGGGCGGAATTTCCATGCGCCCCTTCGCGGCAGGGCGGGATTTCCATATCCCGCCTGCTTGGCGCCATTCGGAGATGTCGCCCCACCTCAATCATCGAGCTCCGGAACCCGCCTCCGTCTTTTCCTACGAGGCCGTCCGGATCGCGCGGATGGAGACGATTTGCGCCGGGTTGATAGCGAGCGAAAACGCGCCGTCTTCCTCCCCGGGATAAATGACGAGGTCCCGCGTGTTCGGATGCCACTGCGCGTGATCAGGGTGCGGCAGAAGATGGCGGTCTCCGCTCGAAAGCGTAATCTCGATTGGAAATTCCACCGACCGGCCCAATAACTTTTCCAAGGATGCCCTCATGCTTCCATCGTGGTCGTGGCCCTTCTCTTTTCAAGTTCAGGGTTCACCAGAACGTCGTGTAATTATCCGTTCTTGCGTGGCTGCGTCCGGACCTTTTTTGCGTCTTTCGGGTGTTTCGCGGGCACCTCCGACCCACCTCCGGATTGACAGCCGGCCAATCCCTGTCGCCAATGGTCGGTTCGGCCCGGCATTCGTAAGCCGGGCCGCAACCAACTCCCGCCATGTCGATGACCCCGCTCGAAGAAATCCGTCACTCCAGCGCGCACGTGCTGGCCACGGCCGTCCTCCGGCTGTTCCCGGACGCCAAGCTCGACATTGGCCCGCCCACGGACACGGGATTTTACTACGACATCGACCTCGATCACAAACTGACGACCGAGGATCTCGCGCGGATCGAGGAAGAGATGAAGAAGGTCATCGACGAGAACCAGGCGTTCACGCGCCGCGAGGTTCCACGCGAGGAAGCCGAGAAGATAATCCGCGACCGCCACCAGGAACGCTACAAGCTCGGGCGCCTCGCGGACATTCCGGCGGGCGAGGCGATTTCATTCTACACCAACGGCGAGTTCGCCGACCTCTGCGCGGGCACGCACGTCCGCTACACGAAGCAGATCAAGGCGTTCAAGCTGCTGTCCATCGCCGGCGCCTATCATCGCGGCGACGAGCGCAACAAGCAGCTTCAGCGGATCTACGGCACGGCGTTCGCCAACAAGGAGGAACTGGCCGCCTATCTCAACCAGCTCGAACAGGCCCGCCTGCGCGACCACCGCAAGCTGGGCAAGGATCTGCGCCTCTTCCACATCGACGAGGATGTCGGCCAGGGTCTGATCCTCTGGACCCCGCACGGGTCGATCATCCGCCAGGAGCTCCAGACTTTCATCGCCGGCGAGTTGCGCAAGCAGGGCTACCAGCAGGTTTTCACGCCGCACATCGGGCGTCTGGCGCTGTACAAGACGTCCGGTCATTTCCCCTATTACAAGGACTCGCAGTTCCCGCCGGTGGTGGAACGCGAGTTTCTCGACCAGCTCAGCGCGTCCGGCTGCTCCTGCGCGGAAATGGCCAACCGCATCGAGGGCGTCTCCGCCCATTTCGCGGAGTCGCTCAATGCGCGCACGGGGCACGAAACGATCACCCCGGATCGCATCCTGCCGGATGACCAGCTCATCGACGGCTTCCTGCTGAAGCCGATGAACTGCCCGCATCACATCAAGATCTTCGCTTCGCAGCCGCACAGCTACCGCGACCTCCCCGTGCGCCTCGCGGAATTCGGCACGGTCTACCGCTGGGAGCAGTCCGGCGAACTGAACGGCCTGACCCGCGTGCGCGGATTCACGCAGGACGACGCCCACCTGTTCTGCACGCCCGAACAGGTGCAGCCGGAAATCCTCGGCTGCCTGTCGCTGGTGAAAACCGTCCTGACCACCCTCGGCATGTCGGATTATCGCGTGCGGGTCGGTCTGCGCGATCCGGACAGCGACAAGTTCGCCGGCGATCCCGCCAAGTGGGATCTCGCCGAGGCCGCGTGCCGCGAGGCCGCCCAGACCCTCGGCGTGCCGTTCACCGAGGAACCGGGCGAGGCCGCCTTCTACGGCCCGAAGATCGATTTCGTGATCAAGGATGTCATCGGCCGCGAATGGCAGCTCGGCACCGTGCAGGTCGACTATGTCCTGCCCGTCCGTTTCGGGCTCACCTACATCGGGACCGACAACGCCGCGCACACGCCCGTCATGATCCATCGCGCACCGTTCGGCTCGATGGAACGCTTCTGCGGCGTCCTGATCGAGCATTTCGCGGGCGACTTTCCGCTCTGGCTCGCGCCCGAGCAGGTCCGGCTGGTTCCGATCAGCGATAAGGTGCAGGATTACGCCAAGGCCACGCTCGACCAGCTTGTCGCCGCCGGCCTGCGCGCATCCCTCGACACACATTCCGACAAGCTCGGCGCGAAGATCCGCCGTGCGGAGATTGAGAAGATTCCCTACGTGCTCGTGCTTGGAGCGAAGGAGGCCGAGAGCCAGGGCGCGTCCGTTCGTTCGCGCGCCAAGGGCGACGAAGGCGTCCATCCCGTGGCCGACCTCATCACCCGGTTCACCCGGGAAGTCGCCACCCGCGCGTTGCCGGAAAAGAAGAAGATGGAAGCGCCGAACACGGCCTGATCCGACGGCGTTCCGTCAGTTGCCGGGCGTCATCTCCTGACCTGAGCCAGTCGAATGGTCCGAATGCCCCCTTGCCTGGCGGGATTTGGAACTCCCGCCCCACAGTCGCGGCCTCACCTCGCCCAATCGAGCGGCTGCGGCGCGGGAAACGTGCTGCTGACGTGAACCGCGTGGCCTTCCTTGATCGACCGATGCACGGATGCGAGCACGTCGACGACATGCGCCGCCTGCGCCCCCGTCGTCGGATGAGGCCGGCCCGTGCGCAACGCGCGCCAGAGCTCGAGCACGCCCGCACCCCAGTCGCAGTACCAGTCGCCAAATCCCGCCGGTGGACGCACGGGAGGCACGCGATGGTATTGGCTGCCGAACTTTCCCAACCTGATCCGCGAGGTCGCGGCATGCCATCCGATCGCCACGGAACCGTCGTCGCCGTGCACTTCCAGCCCCGGACGATTCTCGACCGGTTCCCCGACGTAGAAGTTCGCCGTCAGCCGGGCTCGCAACCCGCTCGCGAATTCGAGCACGGAAACGGTCCAGTCCTCCGTCGCGATCGTGAAGGCTTTGCCGTCCTTGGTCTTTCGATGCGGCAGCAGGATTCCGCCGGCCGAGGTGACCCGCACCACCGGGCCGAACCATGCGGTCAGGAGCGTGACCGGATACACCCCGACGTCGAAAACCGGTCCCACGGCGTAAAACGGAACGGGATTCGGATGCCAGGTCTCGAGGCGGCTCCAATCGACGGCCGCATAGGCCACCCGCGGCGTGCCGACGGCACCGTCACGAATCAGCTTCCAGGCGGTCTGCTGCGCTTCACCCAGCCAGGTGACCGGCGCGCAACTGAGTCGAAGCCCCTTGCGATCCGCGAGGGCCACGAGCGCGGCCGCTTCCGCGTGGGTCGGGGCCAGCGGTTTCTCCGAATGCACGTGCTTGCCGGCCTCGAGGGCGCGCGTGACGACCTCGACGTGTGCGTTCTGGATCGTGAGATTGATGACGGCCTCGACTTCCGGGTCCGCCAGCACCGCGTCGAGGCTCTCATAAGCACGCCCGCCGTTCTTCTCCGACCAGGCGCGGGCCCGGGCCGGATCAATGTCCGCGGCGCCCAGGATCCGGATCTCGCGATGAGCACGCATGGCCTCGCCGTAGGGTCCGGCAATGACTCCGCACCCGACCACCGCGACGCGCAGCGGCGGGGCGACCTCCTTCACTTCCGCGGCGCGCCACCATGACTCGACGCGCTCCCGGCTGGCGCGAATGTCGGCCGAAGGATCATATTCCTCGGGTTCATGCTCGATCCCGATCGGTCCGCGAAAATCCGTCGCCTTCAGCAGGCCGACGATGGTCGAAATTGGCACCACGCCCTCGCCCAGGCGGCAGGTCTCATGGCCCAGGTCGACAAACATCAGCCCGGTTTTGGCCGCGCGTGGCGGCCGCACGTCCTTGAGGTGAACGGCCTTGATGCGCGGGCCGAGATCGCGCAGGGCCGCCACGGGATCCCAGCCGCGCGTGGCGCACCAACCGGTATCGAGCGCGACGCCGACGAGATCCTCGTCGCCGGAGCCGAGTCGCGCCGTGATTTCCGCCGTGTTTTTCTCGGGATGGTTTTCGATCGCATAGGCGACGCCGAACTCGCGCAGGATCTTCACCGCCGCCGCCCGGTCGTGGGCAAAATATTCGCAATGCCCGGCAAACAGCGGGATATCGAGTTCAGCGCACAGCCGGCACGCCGCGTTCAGTTCGGGCGCGCCGCCACCCACCCAGGCAGGATAGCTGCGCACGGCCAGCCCGTGCGCCCCGAGCAGCCGCCTGGCGATCGCCAGATGCTGCGGCGTGGCCCAGCGCCAGTGCAGATGCGCACACCAGAGGTCGACCGCGGCAAACCCGAGCGCCTTCACCTCGCCCAACATCCCATCCAGCCGTTCTTCGTAGCTCGCGAGCGGCGCAAACCACGCGTTGGTGGCGTCGTCACCCTGCGCCCAGCCCAGATCCATGCGATAGCCGATCTGCCGCGCGACATAATTCGCCGTCACGAAAGAGAACGTTGGGGTCATGAAGACAGTGTACGCGGTGCACCCCGGCTGTCGAGCCACGGCCCGACACGCCGGGCTTTACACCGGCCGCCGGACCCAAATGCTGGGGCCATGGTCCGCGCGTCCCGCCTCGCCTTCGCCCTCGTGGCGCTCGCCGCGGGAGCGTGGGCGCGGGCCGTTCCGGCTTCGGCGCCGGCGCCGGTCACCGATGAGGAATATGCCCGTTTTGGCGAAGCCATGGCCAGCGCCGTGTCGCACGGTGACCAGCACGTGCCCGCGAAATCGATCGATTCGATCGCCTTCATGGACCGGACGCTCGAAGGACTAAAGGCACCCGAGGCGGTGCTCGATGGGTGCCGGATTGGCATGCTCGAAAGCCTCAACCCGACCCTCGAAAAGATGTTCGGCAAGCTGAAAAATGCGCATTTCCTGCGCCTCGACACGCGCACCGCGGAGAAGCGGGCCCTTGTGCGGTTCATCAACGCGAACGGCGATGCGACCTACCTGGGTTTTGTGTGCGACCGGCGCCGCAACGGCGAAATCGCGTGGTGCGACGTCCATCTGTATCTTTTCGACGAGAACTTCAGCCAGACCATGCATCGGCTGCTGGGACCCTGGCTGGGCAGCTTGGGCAATCACTCTTCTCCCGACTCCGAAGGCAATATCGATGACCTGATCGCCATCGCGCCGATCGCGCGCCTGATCATCGACGGGAAGCCGCACGACGCGCTGGCCGCCATTCGGGCGTTGCCGCTGGCGAAGCAGAATCAGGAATCCATCCGCGTCCTGCGCCTGTCCGTCGCCCGGCAGTCCGAACCGGCCGAGTATGCCCGCATGGTGGACGAATGGGCGGAGGACAAGCCGGACGATCCTGCGCTCAGCCTCGCCACCTTTGAAGCGGCCGTGTTGCGCCACGACTATCCCACCGCCATCGCCCGCGCCACCCGCTTCGAGCAGTTGATCGGGGGTGATGCCTACCAGGAATACCTGATTGCCCGCCTGCACCGCCTGGCCTCGGAACCGACCGCCGCCCGCCTGGCGGCGCGTCACGCGCTCGCGCAGGAGCCGTCCTTCACGCCTGCGTACGACCTGTTGCTCGATCTCGCACTCGACAACGGCAACACGGCCGACGTCGTCGATCTCCTGCAGGAAATCGAGATGCATTTCCCGGGCGCCGACATGGCCCATGCGATTGCCACCGACCCCAAGTATGCCGCCACCCGCGCCTCGGCGATTTATTCGGCGTGGCTGCGGTTGCGCCCGGGACCACCGGCCCGGGTTCCTTCGAAATGAGCTGGCGCGAGGAACTCGATTCCATTCTTGAAGCCCGGACCTACGGCAAGGTGGCGGAAACCCTTCCGTTGCTGATCGCCCTCGATGAGCGCCATCCCAACGTCGCCGAAATCAACTACCAGCTCGCCTGGACCTGCGATGTCCTCAGCCGCCCCGCCGATGCCCTGCCCTATTACCAGAAATCGGTGGCGCTCGGCCTGCCCCCGAACGAGCACTCCGGGGCCCTGATCGGATTTGCCGCGACTCTTCGCAACCTGGGACAATCCGCCTGGGCGATCGAAGTGCTGCAATCCGGCAAAAGACAGTTTCCGTCGAATCGCGAATTCGACGCCTTCCTCGCGCTCGCGCTGCATGACGAGAAACGCCACGCCGAAGCGATCCGGATGCTGACCGAACTGCTCTGCGAAACCAGCGAAGATCCCGGCATCACCGCGTACCAGCGGGCGCTGCGGCATGCGGTGGCGGCCATTCGATAGTATTGATTTTTTCGCCGGAGCTTTCATCCTTCGCCGCAAAGGAGGGAGCATCGTAACGTTCCCCATTCGTGGGTGGTATTGTTTTCTTCGTCTGCGCTATCATAATTCTCTGGCATCGGTGGTATTTCGCGCTGCCTGGCCGGGAATTCCGTTCACCCAGTTGGACCGGGACGCTCGTGCTGTATCTTGCCCCGCCGCTCTGCGTTGGCTGCTATGGCGTCGTCCTGCACTGCGTGGCCGCGACCAACGTGATCGAGGACGCCGATGTCTTTTTCAGCTATCTGGCAATCGATGTCGTGCTCTCAGCGCTCGTCGTCAACGTGTTGCCGGTGCTCGGACTGGACACCCTCGCGGATTTCGTTGAACGCCGGAACCCGGGTGCCGTACTTCCGCTGATGGGAGCATTGCTGGGGATTTTCGCCTTGAACGTCGGGGCCAACATTGGTGAGGGCGACGAAGTTTACACGACGCTGTTTCCCCTCGGATTGACGATGCTCGCCTGGGGCGCCTACGTGGTGCTTCTGGTGGGAGCCACCCGTTATGCCGAGAAGTCCGTGGTGGCTCGTGATCCTCGATCGGCGCTGCAACTCGCCGTGCTTATTTTTGCCGGCAGCGTGCCGCTGGCCCGGCAGTCAGCCGGTGACTGGGTGTCCTTTGAGGGCACTACACGGGATATTCTGGGCGCGTTTCCATTTCTGGCCGGACTCTTGCTCATCGCCTTCGCCTTTCAAGGCGGAGTGGCCCGACGAACGTCGGTGACGCAAGTCTATGCCACCGTCATTTTCTGTGGCTTGGCATGCTGCGCTTCCCTCGGGATACCCGCCGACGGTACGTGGTCTGCGTGAACGATGAGCATCGCGACCCATCATTCTTCCGAACTCACCTGCACCGACCCACTGCCGGCTGTCCATTTCCGTCCCATTATTCGGGAAATGAAGCTGCGGGGCTTCAAATGGGACACGCAGATAGGTGATACGTCCACTCTCGCCCCGTTCGCGCTCGTGCTTCGGTGCTCCGAATGGAACCACCTGGCGTTACTGGCAGAATTGCTGGCGGGAGAGTTGTTCGAACTAGAGGCCGCGCTGGTCAGCCGGGCAGATCTCTGGCCCCACCTCGGGCTTCCCCGGTCGGTGCTGGCCGGCTTGCGCGGCGACGATCCGTGGACCCCTTCCGCGGGGCGGGTGGTCCGGTTTGATTTTCATCGGACGGGCGACGGATGGCAAATTTCAGAGGTCAATAGTGACGTCCCTGGCGGTTTCAATGAGGCGGGACTCTTCAGCCGGCTCATGGCGGGGCATTTTCCGGATCTGAATCCCGCCGGCGATCCGCTGGCCGACCTCGCGTCAGCCCTGGCCAAAAACTGCAGCGGCGCACGCACGATCGGTTTTGTCACGGCGCCCGGCGTCCCGGAAGACTATCAGGTCGCCGCGGGAGTGGCCCGGGCGCTGCGCGATCGGGATTTTTCCGGGATCATGCTTCGTCCTGAACAGCTCTCGTGGTGCCAGGGCTCGGCCTCCGCGTTTACCGGGGCAAGACACGAGCCTCTCGGCGGCATCTATCGTTTCTTCCAGGGCGAATGGCTCGGCCGGATTCCGTTGGAGAAATGGCGTCCCATGGTTCGCGGCGGCCTCACCCCGGTCTGCAACCCGGGCTCCGCGATTCTTTCCGAGAGCAAACGGCTGCCGCTGCTATGGCGGGATCTGGGAATAAACCTTCCAACCTGGCGCGCGCTCCTACCCAACACACAACCTCCCTTTCGTGCGCTGATGGACAACCAGAAACCCTGGGTGCTCAAAAAAGCCTATTCCAACAATGGCGAAGCCATCGTGGGGTCCCGGAGGGACGGGATCGAGCGGCTACTTGCGGCGATGACTCCCGGCCGCAACTGGGTCGCGCAACGACGATTCGACAGTGTCGCCATCGACACGCCGGCCGGCCCCATGCATCCCTGCATCGGAGTATTTGTGATCGAACGCAAGGCGGCCGGCATCTATGCGAGAATTTCGCCGCGCCCCGTCATCGACTATCTCGCGATCGACGTGGCCACCCTGCTCCATGAATAACATCCCGCCGCCCGCCAGTGCCGACGAGCTCCTTCAAATCTGGGCGCCCGACGATTCCGTTTGGTCTTCGTGGGTCAAACCGGTGCCGTTTGCGTTCTGGCCGCGACCATTGGTCCTGGAAGTCGCCACTTTGCGGGCACACATCCTCCCCGAAATGTTTCCGCCCGCATCGGCAGGCCGGGCCATCGTGCTTGATCTGCCCGGCGCAGAAGTGGTGCGCGGAGGGATGATGCTGGCCGCGAAAGGCTACCGGCCGATTCCCATTTTCGCCTCGTGCCCCGGAGCTCCTCTGTCAGCCGCCAGCCTTCCGGCCACGGTGGATGTGGACGCGCTCATTTCCGCGCTGGCCGTCGAATCAAACGCGCTGGCCACAATGCCCCTGACGCCGGAGGCGCCACCGGTCTTCCTCCTCGACGCCTGCCGCCTTGAACCGCGTCCACTTCTGCCCGACCACTGGTTCGAGAACCGGTCGGCGGTGTTCCCGGGCGATTTTCCCTCGGCCGCGAAACTGCGGGAATTGGGGATCAGCAGCGTCCTGATCATGCGTGACACCGCTTACACCCGCAATCGCGACCTGGGACACGCACTGAATCATTGGCGACGCGCGGGCATGCCCATCGAAGTCATCGACCCACTGGGGGCCGCCGCATCGATCAAATGGCCGCTCGGCGCCTTCGCCACCTTCCTCCACAACTTCGCTCTGCGCCTGAAGCTCCGCCGCCACCGACTGGGCGGATATGGCGGCATCATGTCAGAGTCGTCGGGCGGCTGAACTCAACGCAGTGCATCGCTGCTCCACGCGCCATTGACCATCCGTCTCAAGCCACGCGGATTTGCGTTTTGCAGTTCGGCCGGAAGGAGTTCGTCGGAGTAGTTCTGGTAGCACACCAGCCGGGACCAGCGGTTCAGCGCGCGCGTTCCGACCGACGTGCTGCGCCCGCCGTCACTCGTCGCCGGAAAAGGGCCGCTGTGCACAATGCTGTGGCTCACTTCCAGACCGGTGGGATAGCCGTTCAAAATCAAGCGGCCGGCCTTGACGGCCAGCACTTCCGTCAGCGCCGCCGTCTCCACCGCGTCTCCCGCACCGGCGTGGATCGTCGCGGTCAGCGTGCCTTCCACGTGCCGGGCCACTTCGCGCATCGCCGCGGAATCGTCGCACCAGATCACCAGGGAGCTGGGGCCGAAGATCTCGTCGGACAGCACGCGATTGCGCTGGAACTCCGACGCGGAGGTCTCGAACCAGATCGGCGCCGCACCGCACGGCGCCGCGAGCGCGGCCTGCGCGATGATTCGCACGCCCGGGGTCTGCGCGCGGGCCGCGGTGCCCGTCACAAAATTCTTCCGGATGCCGGGCGTGAGCATCGGCGCCTCCGGCGTCGCCGTCAGCCGAACAGCCAATGCGCGCACGAATTCCTCCGCCGCCGGCGACCGCAAAAGGATGATCAAACCGGGATTGGTGCAGAATTGTCCGACGCCGAGCGTCGAAGACGCGAGCAGTCCGTCCACGATGCCCGCCGCCCGGTCGGCCAGCGCGCCGGGCAGCACGAAGAGCGGATTGACGCTGCCCATTTCCGCATAGACGGGAATCGGAACGGCTCGGGCCGCCGCGAGATCCACGAGCGCCTTGCCGCCTTTCAGTGAACCGGTGAATCCGACCGCCGTCACGGCCGGATGCGAGACGAGAGCCTGCCCCACCTCGAAGCCGCCGTCGAACAACAGCGAGAACGTGCCCTCGGGCAGTTCGCATTCCCTGACCGCGGCGACGATCTCGCGTCCGACAAGGAAGCTCGTTCCGGGATGGGCCGGATGGGCCTTCACGATCACGGGACAGCCGGCCGCGAGCGCCGAGGCGGTGTCGCCGCCGGCCACGGAATAGGCGAACGGAAAATTGCTCGATCCGAACACCACGACCGGCCCGAGCGGACGCCACATCGAGCGGTGATCGGGCTTGGGCAGCGGCTTGCGCTCGGGCTGCGCCGTCTCGATGCGCGCGTCGAGCCCGTCACCGGCCTCGCCCGCGTCTCCGTAAAGCCGAAGCTGCCCGCAGGTCCGCGCCACCTCGCCCTTGAGCCGCGCCTCGGGAAGAGCCGTCTCCACCATCGCGCGCGCCACGAGATCGCCCGCGATCGCCTCGAGCCGGGCCGCAATCACGTGCAGAAAGCGATTTCGCTCCTTGGGCGGCACCGCGCCAAAATCCGCGGCCGCCTGCGCCGCGAGTCGCGCCGCGAGATCGACGTCGGCCCGGCTGGCGCTGAGAAACGCCGGGCCGACCGGCTGGTTGCGCGCAGGATCGAACGCCTGGAACGTCTTCGTCCCGTCAGCGGCGATGGCAAAACCAATCAGCGAACCAATCTGCTCATCCATGGCGGCATCATGCTCGGGCATTCCGATTTTGCAACCGCGCCGCTGGGCTACAGCTTCGGTCGCTCCCGCAGCGCGTGGGCCAGCACGCGCCGGGCCTGGCGGAGATCCGCGCCGTCCAGTTCGAGCCGCGGCGGACGAACGTGCGGGGTTCCGCGACCCTCCCTGGCCTGCACCCATTTGATCAGTTGCACGAATTTCGGCACGGTATCCAGACGCAGCAGCGGCAGGAACCATCGGTACAATGCCGCCGCGCGCGCCTTGTCGCCCCGGCTCGCGAAATCGAACAGCGCCACGGTTTCCGCGGGAAACGCGTTCACGAGCCCGGCCACCCACCCGACGGCCCCGGCGTACACTCCCTCGACGACCGCGTCGTCCATTCCGACCAGAATGTCCAACCGCGAGCCCGTCTCCGCCCGGATCGCGGTCACGCGCCGCACGTCACCGCTCGATTCCTTCACCGCCGCGAGATTCGGGTGCTCGTCGGCCAGCTCGGCGATCTGTGCGGGCAGGAAATCGGTGCGGTAGGTCACCGGATTGTTGTACAACATGCACGGCAGCTCGGTGGCGCCGATCACGGCCGACACGTGCGCCTTCATCTCGCACCAGTCGCTCGAATAGACATAGGGCGGCAGGACCATCAGTCCCGTTGCTCCAACTCGGGCGGCCGCCCGGGCCAGCGCCACGGCTTCGGCGGTTGAAAGCGAGGCGATGCCGGGCACGACCGGCGCCCGCCGGCCGACGGCCCGCACGCAGGTGCGCACGATCGCCACTTTTTCGTCAAACGACAGCGTCGCCGCCTCGCCGAGCGATCCACCGCACACGATGCCGCTGCAGCCGTGATCGATCATCCAGCGGCAATGCCGCGCCAGCGCCGCGTGGTCCACCGACCGGTCGGCCCTGAGGTTGGTGGTGATCGCCGGGAGGACGCCTTTCCAGTTCATGGGAGATGTGTCCGCTGTTTCGGGTCGAATACCTGTAGGCGCGGCTTTACGCCGCGGTCATGGGGAGCCATTGCCAGCCAATCGCAGCGTAAAGTCGCTCGTGCAAATTGACCGGATGAATCATGCATAACGATCCGGATTGAGGAGCGTGAGGTCGATGCTCGGTTTCCGGCCGGCCAGCACCTCGGCCACGAGCAGGCCGGTCGAGGGCGCCATGGAGACGCCGAGCATCGCGTGCCCGCACGCCGCCGTCAGGTTGCGCTGCCGCTGGAAACGTCCGATGTAGGGCAATCCGTCCGGCGACACCGGCCGGAGGCCAGACCATGGCTTGATGCCGGCGAAGTCGGCGGGCGTAAAATCGGGAAAATAGTGCGGCACCGCATCGATGATTTGCTGGACGCGCTCCGGCCGGATGACGTCGTTGATGCCGCTGATCTCCATCGTGCCGCCGAAACGCAGGCGGTCGCCCATCGGGGTCACCGCGACCCGGCGCTCGGTGAGGATCATCGACTTCGTGAACTGAAACCGCGGCCGATCGATCGTCAGGCTGTAGCCCTTGCCGGCCTGCATGGGCAGGCGCAGGCCGAGCCCCGTGACGAGCGACGGCGACCATGATCCACCCGCGAGCACATACTCGTCGGCCGTCAGGTCTCCCGCCGTGGTCTGCACGCCGGTGACCCGCTCACCGCTGGAACTCCATCCGAACACATTCGTGTTCCAGTGAATCTTCACGCCCATCTCCTTCAGCAACCCCGTCAGGGCCGGCATGAATTTCCGCGGCGTAAGATGCGCGTCGATCGGGAAAAAGACCGAACCCGCGACGTCGAGCCGGGCACCCGGCTCGGCCGCTGCCGTCTCCCGCGCGTCGAGCACGCGCGCCTCGACGC
Organism: Candidatus Didemnitutus sp.; assembly: GCA_036499305.1. Classification (GTDB taxonomy): domain Bacteria; phylum Verrucomicrobiota; class Verrucomicrobiia; order Opitutales; family Opitutaceae; genus Didemnitutus. The sequence goes on along the minus strand of DASYDZ010000059.1, from coordinate 9,187 downwards.
CGAGTTCGTTCGCCAGCGCCGCCAGGCCATGCGCCTCGTGATCCAGCCCTTCCTGGGTCTGGCACAGGTTCAACAGTCCCTCGGTGCGCAGTTCGAACGCGTTGCCGGTGACGTCCGACAACTCGACGAACAGGCGGCGCCCGCCGAGGCAAAGATCGCGGAGGATCGGCGCCGCCCGGCGGACCCGCTCCGCGTTGCAGGCCCGTGCGAAAAGCCCGCACCACCGCAGCAGGTCGCCGTCGAGCCGCGGTTTGATGTAGAACGGGCTGCGCGAATTCAGCATCCATTTCAGACCCTTCCAGACCATGCCCGGGGCCGACAACGGGATCACGTGGCTCGGCGAGATGTACCCCGCGCTGCCGTGCGCGCAGGAGTCGGCGCTTTCCGGCTGCCGCTCGAGCACGGTCACGCGGAATCCCTCCCGCGCGAGATAGTACGCGCAGCAGAGGCCCACGATGCCTCCCCCGCAGATGATCACTGACCGTGGTCGCGACATTCAGTCGTATCCGTGCCGTTGAGGGCGTGGGGTTGAGAATTGAGAGACTGAATTCCCGGGCGGAAATCATCCGCGCCGGCGAGATCGATGGCCTGATGCCAGTCGAGCCGTGAAAATTCAGTGGCGTTCATCGGCGGCGGGTCGGATATCCCGAGCCCAGATTCGGCTTGGATTGTTGCCGGAGCAGCTTTTTTGCCGCGTTCGAAATGGAAATCGCGGGATAAACCCGCTCCTACAGCCAAAGAGGGACTTGGTGGCATGGGCTGTTTTGAGCAAATGCCTCCGGACATGCCCCGGGGATCCTTATTCGGGTTCATTCGCGGTGTCGTCAAATCATTCGCTTCCGCGAATACCCCAGCGAAACGGGTCGGCCGGGTCCAGCCACAACACACCCTCGCCCGTCACGTGCGCGGTGCCGGTGATCGTCGGGATGATCTGCCCGCCGCGTCGACGATATCGTCCGCGAAACACGCTCCCGACAATGCCCTCCTGCACCCACTCCTCGCCTTCGGCCAGCTTTCCGTCCGCCGCCAGACAGGCGAGTTTCGCGCTCGTGCCCGTCCCGCACGGCGAGCGGTCGTAGGCGCCGCCGGGACAGAGCACGAAGTTGCGGCTGTTCGTTCCCGGGCCGCCGGACCCGAACAGTTCGACGTGATCGACCTCGGGGAAACCCTGCGCGTTGGCGGCCCGGCGCACGCGAACGGCGAAATCGGTCAGCGCCACGATTTGCTCCCGCTCGAGTTCGAGCGGGGACGGCGCCAGGAAAAACCAGTTGCCGCCCCAGGCCACATCTCCCGTGACGCGCCCGAAATCCGGCACGTCCAGGACAACATTTGTCGCGTGACGATGGCTGGGCACGTTCTCGATCGACACGTTTCCATCGGGCGCCAGCGTCGCGGTTACGGGTCCAACCGGCGTGTCTATCCGCACGACACCCGGACCCACCCGCCCCAGGTGTTGCAGCGAGCGCACCATCCCGATCGTGCCGTGGCCACACATCCCGAGCAGGCCGACGTTGTTGAAAAAGATCACCCCGAAAGCACATTCCGGCGCACTCGGCTCCGCCAACAGCGCGCCGACGAGCACATCGGATCCGCGCGGCTCGTTCACGATCGCCGAACGCCAGCCGTCAAACTCCGCCGCGAATCGCCGGGCGCGAGCCGCCAGGTCGCCCGGGCCGAGGTCGGGTCCACCGGCCAGAACGAGGCGCGTCGGTTCGCCGCCGGTATGCGAGTCGATGATCGAAACGCGCTGCGCCGCGGATTCGCTCATGCGCCGGGGGCGATCAAAGGGCGGCGTCGCCGTGCCGGTCGGTGTCGATCCGCGTCACATCCTCCAGCGGCTGCACAAAAACGCGACCGTCGCCCGCCTTGCCGGTGCGGGCGGACTTGACGATCGTCGCCACCACCAGGTCCTTTTGTTCATCGAGAATCGCGACCTCGATGCGGACCAAAGGCTGGAAGTCGACGGTGTATTCGCTGCCGCGGTAGACTTCGGTGTGCCCCTTGTGATGCCCGAACCCGCGCGCCTCAGTGGCGATCATGCCGGTCAGACCGATGCTGGAAAGGGCATGCTTCACTTCCTCGAGCTTGAAGGGTCGGACGAGGGCAACGACGAGCTTCATGGGGAGCGGCAGCACACCCGACCGGCCACCCCGGCGCAAGAACATCCCGCGCCTCTCATGAGCCGTTTTGCCCGTTGCCATCCCGCAAAATGCTCCCGCATGCTCCCGGCCCGACATCATGAGCCAGGTTCCCCAACTCGACATCGACTACGTGGCTCGTCTGGCCCGCCTGGCGTTGACGGATGACGAAAAACGGGAATTCGCCCGGCAGTTGGGCGATGTCCTGCATCATATCGAGCAACTTTCGCGGGTGGACGTGTCGGGCGTCGAGCCGACCGCCCACGCATTTCCCGTCGAGAATGTCTGGGCCGAGGATGTCGCGCGCCCGGGTTTGCCGGTCGAGCAGGCATTGCGCAACGCCCCGGCGCAGCGCGGGCAGATGATCAGCGTGCCCAAGGTGGTTGAGTGAGCCGCGGGGGCCGATCCGACTCATCCATGGCGGACGATCTGCATTTCAAGACCATCGTCGAATTGGCGGGGCTGCTGGACCAGCGGTCCCTGTCCGCCGTCGAGCTCTGCCGCGTCGTCATTGATCGGACCCGAACAGTCGAGGGCAAGGTGCATGCCTTCAACTCGATGGACGAAGCCGACGCGCTCGCGCAGGCCGCCGCGTCGGACGCGCGCCGCGCCGCCGGCGGCACGCTGGGGGTCCTCGACGGCATTCCGATCGGCCTCAAGGACGTGATTGCGGTGGCGGGCCAGCCGCTCACCGCCTCGAGCCGCATCCTCGCCAACTTCGTATCGCCCTACGACGCAACCGTCACGCAAAGACTGCGCGGGGCCGGGGCGGTTCTCTGGGGTCGCCTGAATCTCGATGAGTTCGCCATGGGGTCGTCGACCGAGAATTCGGCCACCCACCCCACGCGCAATCCGTGGGCTCTCGATCGTGTGCCCGGTGGTTCTTCCGGCGGGAGCGCGGCGGCGGTCGCGGCTGGAGAGGCGATCGCCGCGCTCGGATCGGACACCGGCGGCTCGATCCGACAACCCGCGGCGCTTTGCGGCGTCGTCGGGGTCAAACCCTCCTACGGCCTGGTCTCGCGCTACGGCCTGGTCGCGTTCGCCTCCTCGCTCGACCAGATCGGCCCGTTCGCGCGCTCGGTCGAGGACGCTGCCGCCGTGCTCGGAGTGATCGCCGGACACGATCCGCTCGATTCGACTTCGTTCAACGCGCCGGTGCCCGATTATCGGACGGAACTCGCCCAGCGTCGCGGCCCTTGGAAACTGGGCCTGCCGAAGGAGTATTTCGGCGACGGACTGGACCCGGAGGTCGGCGCCGCGGTTGAACGCGCAATCGAGTTTTATCGCGGACAAGGATGCGAGATCCGCGAGGTCTCGCTGCCGCACACGCAATACTGTCTCGACACGTACTACATCATCGCCACCGCCGAGGCGTCCTCAAATCTGGCGCGCTTTGACGGCATCCGCTACGGCCATCGATCGAAGGCCGCGACGGATGCGATCGACATCTACGCCAGGTCGCGGGCGGAGGGCTTCGGCCCCGAGGTCAAGCGCCGCATCATTCTCGGCACCTATGTCCTCTCGAGCGGTTACTACGACGCCTACTACCTCCGCGCGCAGAAAGTGCGCACGCTGATCCGCCAGGACTTTCTCAATGCCTATCGCGAAGTGGACGCGCTGATCACGCCGACCTCGCCGGTGCCCGCGTTCCGGATCGGCGAAAAATCGGATCCGCTGGCGATGTATCTCTGCGACATCTACACGATCGGAGTCAACCTCGCCGGCCTGCCCGGCGTCAGCGTGCCGGGCGGCTTCACGAAGTCAGGACTACCGATCGGCCTGCAACTGATCGGACAACCCTTCCGCGAGGCGGAGATGCTGGCCATCGCGCACACGTACGAGCGGGCCCACGCGTGGCATCGGGCGCATCCGGTTTTAGTTTGAACCACGGAGACACGGAGAAGTTCAAGTTCTTCACTAAGTCCCGATCGCGACCGTTAATTGATGGGGGCGACTGCGGCGCCGCTAGATCACGAATCGCTTGATCCCGTGACGCAGGGCAGGCGCCTTGAAATTTATCAAAAGTCCGATCCGAACCTTGGTCAACTGGAGATAGGAAAGTATCTGGGCCTCATGAATCGGAAGAATCGACTCGACGCATTTAAGCTCCATCACGATTCGTTCCGCGACGAATAGATCGATGCGGAATCCCTCGTCGAAACGCAGCCCTTTGTAGTCGATCGCCACGGACTTCTGCCGTTCCACTTTCAACCCGAGATGAGTCAGTTCGAAGGCCAGTGCCGCCTCATAGATGGACTCGAGCAGTCCCGGTCCGAGATGGCGATGAACCTCGATCGCTGCACCAATGATCTTCTGGCAAAGGTCCGCCTCCAACAAATTGGCCTGCCCTCCGGGTTTGGTGGAGCGTTCGGGAACCATTTCGACCAGTTCCCTGCATTCCCTTGGAGCGGCCAACTGTAATCTTTACTGCATCTGCAAGGCCTGTCCCTCCGTGTCTCCGTGGTTCAATCCCACCCGTTACTTCCCTTCCAGGTCGACCTCCCCCTTCCATCCCGCCCAGGGCACCGCGGTGGTGAGGCGGTTGAGATAGAACTGCGACGGACCGTCTTCGCCGCCCCGCGCGGCTTTCACCGCCTCGAAGCCCTCGCGCGCCGCGTCAAACCGTCCGGCGGTCCATGCCTCGAGCGCGCCATCGAAGCGCGCGATCCATTCCGGACGCGGCAGCGGACTCTCCCCCAGCAGTTCGTGGATGACGACCGGCTGCGCCTTCCCCTTCACGCGAAATGCGCCGACCCGTCGCAGCAGGAATTTTCCGGCGACCTGGCGCGCGGTCTCGTCGGACAGCAGAATACCGGTGCCCGTGTATTTGTTCGCCCCTTCCAACCGCGAGGCAAAATTCACCGCGTCGCCAATCAGCGTATAGTCGAATCGCCGCGCGCTGCCGAGATTGCCGGCGAGCGCCTCGCCGGTATGGATGCCGACGCGAGTCCGGACATGGACGGTTTCCGTCGTGCCGTCGGGACGCACAATGGGCACGTCCATTTCCGAGACCTGCGACAGGCGCCAGGCCGCGCGCACGGCCCGCTCGGCATGATCCGCCTGCGCCAGCGGTGCGCCCCAGGCCGCGAATACCGCGTCGCCGATGAATTTGATCACCGTCCCCTTCTGCTCGAGGATCTGGTCGGTCGTGCGAGTGAAATAAGCGGTGAGAACCTCGCCGAGCCGGCCCGAGTCACCCAGCTTTTCCGACAACGTGGTGAACCCCTCGAGATCGGTGAAAACCAGCGTGGCCGTGATTTTCTCGCCGCCGGGAGCGAGCGTGAAATCCTGCTCGGCAATCTCCTCCGCCAGCTCGGGCGAGAGATAAAACCCGAACGCGCTCCGCAGCTTCCGCTTCGAGCGCTCCTCCAGATAATACCGCGACGCCACCGCGAGCACGACGCCCAGCGGAGCCTGCACCAGAGCGGGGACCGCCCATTTCCACCAAAGGTGCCCGCGCCATTGGAGGACACACGAGGCCGCGACGACGATCAGGGCAATCGAAGCTCCGGTCGCCAGTGTCCGCCATGGTCGGAGCCACCGCAGCGCGCCGAGTGCGAGGCCGAACGCCACCACCACCAGGCACTCGAAACCGAACGGCACCCGCTCCAGCCAGTCCCCATCGAGCAGATTGAGCAGAACGGTCGCGTGCACCTCCGCGCCCGGCGTGAACCCCCGGCCGCCGATGTGCGACCAGGGCGTGCTGAATTCATCGAGCAGTTTGCGCAGCCCGGTATCCACCTGGCTCCGGGCGCCGACGATCACGACCTTGTCCTTGAAGAAGCCCGCCGGCACGCCGCCGTCGTCCACCAGCGGCCGGTAGTAGCTCAGGCTCTGGAAGGTGCGCGCCGGACCGTAGAAATTGATCCAGCGCCGCGCAAAACGATCGCCCGCGTCGTCCGCCGGCAGCGCTGCTCCCAGGGACCGCGCGATCACCCACGTGACTGACGTGCGCGGCCCGAAGCCCGGGCGCGGCTTTCCGGTGAACAACCGCGTGATACCGTAGTCGCTCTCCAGCGGGCGGAAGGTCAGCAGGCCGGAGCCGCGCGCCGCGCGATAGAGGGTCTTGTCCGTCCGCATCAACTGCTCCGTCGCGAGCCCGCCGGCAGGGGAATCCGAAGCCGCGACATCGGTCTTGAGGTCGGAAATGAAGGCCGTTCCGAGAAACGTGCGACCGTTGCGGGCGATGGCCGCGGCGAAGGCCGGGTCGTCCGCCGACTCCGTGTCGAACACCATGTCGAACATCACGGCCCGCGCGCCGTCCGCCGTGAGGTGATCGAGCAGTTGCGCGTGCAGCGCGCGGCTCCATTGCGCGGTCGGACTCTGGTTGAGCAGCCGCGCCGAATCCTCGTCCAGATAGAGCAGCACGACATCGCTGGTGGGCCGGTCGCGACCGGCGAGCCGCCGCAGCGCTTCCGGGAGCGAAGCGCGCGCGACAAACGGCAGGTCAAAGCTGAGCCGCTGCAGGCCATCCATGCCCATTTCGCGCCAGTCGACGCCCTGGCCCGGCGCCGGCGACCAGAGGATTTCGCGCCACTGGACCGCAAACCAGCCGACCGCCGCGAGCACAACCGAGACGACCGCGTGGGCGACCCACCCGCCACGGTGCCGCCGCAAGCGGCCGGTTTTCGTCGGGACGGCAGGCGGCATGTCAGAAGGCCGCGCGACAGTGCAGGAACAGGGTGCGTTTGCGCGGTGGCTCCAGGATATTGTCGAGCGGGCTCAGATTGTAGTCCCGATTGCCCATGTTGAGCACGCCGACGCTGATCTCGCGCAGGTTGTGGTGGAACCGATAGCCGACCGCGACGTTGCCCTGCCAGAAATCGTCGCCCGGCGTGGCGCTGGCGGCCGTACCGAGGATCACGCCCTCCAGACGCTGCCGATACCAATCGAGCTCGACAGACGCGAACCAGCCGGTCGGGGCATTCCAGTTGCCGGTCAACGCAAGCTGATCGAGCGAAGCCGTGCCCTGCTGGTCTGCCAGGGAATCAAGAGATGTCGGGATCTGCGGATAGCGGTCGTCCAATCTCGCCTGAATGCGCCGGAAAACCAGCCCCGCGGCGAACTCGCTTCCGACGAGCTGATTCAAGGTCAAGCTCGTGGCCCTTTCGTCATAGCGCAGGGTTTCAGGCGTGCCCGCCGGCAGGATGCCCAAGCCGGCAGGGAACGCCGGCAGAAACAGAACGTCGAAGTCTCCCACCGTCCGGTCCACCCGCTCGTGCAGATCCGTGTATGTGGCTCCCCACCACAAACGGGTCGGAAGCAAGCCCTCCATTGCGACGCCCTTGTTCTTGTAAACGGGCGCGACCACCGAGGACGCGATTGACTCGGAAATCACGGTGCGAAAATCCTGCGCGAACCCCGCGAACTGGGCGGGCTCCAAACGCACGTCGTCGTCAAATGTGACGCCGCCCAACACCTCCGAGTAGGCGGCCCGGAGTGTCACCCACCGCGCGGGGCGCATCACCAGGCCGAATTTTCCGTTCGAACGGCTTTTCGTCGTCTGCCGTCCGTCGAGAGGCGGAAATTGGAAATTGTCCGGGCGTTTCAGGCGGTCGAACGAGACCCCGCCGATGACCGTCAGCCAGCTCGCCGCTTCCAGATAGTCATAAATATATTCCGATTGCCGCTGGAATCCCACCCGAAAACGCTGGTCCGCCGCCGGCGACGCGAAGAACCCGCGCAGACTGGAATCCTCCAGATCGAGACGGTCACTCGTGTCATAGTTCCCGTCCTGCCATCGTGCGCCCGCGATCAGCGTGTTGCCATGCGCCCGCCAGATATGTTCCAATTCCGCGGAGTAGATCGCCAGTCGTCGTTCCGTGGCAAAATCGAATGTGCTGCTGTAGACACCCGTCACGGGGGCCTCGCCCAAAAATGGCGAGATGTTGCGGAGGAAATCAGGCGAATAGACGAGCGCGCCGGCCGCGGAGATCGAAACGGGATGGGCCGACGAATCGCGAAGTTCGGGCGCCGCGTACTGGATGCCGCCGCCCGGCGCCGGCTCGATGAATCCGGGGTAGAAATAATTGGGATCTCTCACCAGCAGAAGTTGTGACGTGCCGGGGGCGGCTTCGGATTGGTCGGCGCCGAGCCGGCCGCCCAGGAAGAGCGTGTCGCTGCCCGGCGCCCAATGATGGTTCCAGCCGACGAGCGCCAGGCCGGGCGATTGCTTGTCCTCGAAGCGAAGGCCCGTGTTAAGTGAAACGTTGTTGTAGTTGCTGAACAGATCGCCTCCGGTCTGCTCGCGCGTGTGGAGGAGCCCGTAAACAACGTCGTTGGCGGTGACCTGATACTTCAACTGCCACCACCATTCCTTGCGCAGGTCGTCGCTGTCCGGCCGGTCGCCGTTGTCCTGGTGATAGACGAAATCCACGCCCACACTCAGCCGGCCGTAGGTGCCGAAGAGCGAATTCTGCGAATCGACGTAGCCGCCGCTGCGCCACTCCGTGTCCGTGCTGCCGCCGGCGCCATCCGCCTCGAGCAACTTCGAATACTCCTGTTGCGAGACGAACTGGGACAACGGGCCACCCCCTACCGGCGACAACAGGTTCGCGAGCAGGAGTTCGTTGAACCAGGCGGTCTGATATTTGAGCGAAACGCGTTTCGGATCGAGCAGCGCGTAATAGCTGTCGGCCAGGAACAGGTGGGCCGAGGGATTGGTGTAGTCGCTGTCGACCGCACGCGTGGCTTCACGGACGGAAAGATCGGTCATGCCGTCGTTCTGATAAATCTTGGCGAGATTCGCGTTGCGGACCGCCTTGTCCTGATCGAGCAAAAAGTCCGATCGATAGAGCCGGCGGTTGTCGTTCAGCGCGATCGACTCCTGCATGTCGGTGATGGCGTCGCTATAGCGATTGGTCTGCTGGTCCTGGATCGCGGAGTAGAGCCAGGGCGTGGGATCCTTCGGGTCGATCTGCCGGGCAAGGGCGAGATCCTTGCGCGCGAGAGCGTCGGATCCCTCGAGGCTGAGCGCCTTGCCGTGGTAGCTGTAGAAAAACGCGCGGTTGGGCTCGACCACCGCGGCCGTCTGCAGGTCCGCCCTGCCC
>DASYDZ010000058.1:0-13752 GCA_036499305.1 Candidatus Didemnitutus sp. | reverse complement strand
CCACTCGGCCTGGGGCTGCGCCCACGCCGCTTCGATCTCTTTCACCAGTTCCTCGCCAAAATCAGGTAGGGTTCTTGCCATGGCCCACCTTGATCATCTCCATCTCACTTGTTAAGCGTAAAAGCTACAGGCGCATGGTATGAGGCGGCGGATTGGAGCCGGCCCCCGCTGTCGGAGCCTGCTTGCGGCGATTGGACAGGGCGCGACTGCTGGGCGCGCCGTCAAATTCGCGGCTGGCCCAGCGCTCCCAACCGCCTACCGCGCCGCCGACACAACCGTCTCGGGGCCGATTGCCGTGCCCGCGAGGTTGTGCACGAGCACGCGGTAACGGCCGGTTTGCCGCACCATCAAGGTTGAGGCCGTTGCACCAGGAACGGCCTCGTCGTTGCGCAGCCACTGGAAATCGAGCGGCTCCGTCCCCGCTGCCGCGACAGAAAGCTCAACCGGCTGGCCGGCCGATACAGCGACGGAAGCAGCAGGGGTGCGGGTGATAAGCGGAGTGCGGGAATGGGGAATGCCGAACGAGGTCGCGGACGGCGCGATCGTGATTCCTCCCACCCTGGCTTCGGCGGTGCGACCGCGCAGGTCCGTGATGGTGGCGACGAATTCAATCTCGTCGTCCGACGTGAGATCCGCGGGTGGCGTCCAGAAGACGCGGTAGGGGGCGGCGTCGTCGGTGCCGAGCAGGTCGAGCTGGCCGGGCCGTGAACGGCGGGCGAGCGCAAACGTCACTTCGGCCACGCCGTCGCCGCCCGCGACCTCCGCGCGGATTTCGCACCGGCTTGGGAAATGCAGTCCGTCGACCGTCCGTTCCGTGAAGGCGACCTTCGCGCCCGGGGCGGGGCTGACGAGCGCGATCGACAGCGGGTCGTCCCGTGACGCCAGCGGCGTTTCCGCGCGCCAGACTCCAAACGAAAGCGGCGGGAGCGGGGCTTCGATCGAGCCATCGTCGCGGACGGCGAGCCTCGGTGCCTCCGTCCGTTCCGGTGCCGCGGAGGTGAGGACGGGCGCGAGCAGCCGGCCGGGCAACTGGCTGGTCGGCACGCGCACGGTGTGCGACTGCGCGCGGGAACCGTTGAACGCCGCGACCCATTCGATTCGGTCGTGACGGTCGACACGGGAGAACGCGAAGACGTCGGACTCGGCCGTGGGCCGCACGATCATCGCCCCGGTCCGCAGGGCGGCGTTGTCGGTGCGGAGTTTGTTCAGTTGGGCGAAAAACCGGTAGAACGGATGCTGCTCGTCGAACTTGTCGTCGGCGCCGGTGCGAGTGGTGCCCAGCAACGTCGCGTTGCGAAAATCGGGCGACTGCGAGGCGAACATGTCTTCGCGCGCCTGCATGTCCCCGCCGCCGCGGCCGACCATGCCCTGCTCGTCGCCGTAGTAGATGACGGGCTGCCCGCGGGAGAGCAGCATCAGCGCGTGACCGAGGCGGACGAGCGCGGCGAGCTCCGCGCGGGACGCGCCGGGATTGTCCTGCTGCAGGAAATACCCGAACCGGCCGGCATCGTGATTGCCCAGGAAGGTCGGCGTGGCGTGGACGTTGCTGTCGTGATCGGTGTAGTAATCGTCGCGCGCGAAGAAATCCGCCAGTGCCTCCGAGGTGCCGTGCTGCGAAATATACCGGCGCGCCGCGGCGAAAAAACCGAAGTCCGTCGTCGTGTCCATCGGCATCGTGCCGGTGGAGAATTCGCTCAGGAAGGCTGTGTCGCCGGCATCGTTGGCCACCTCGCCGAACTGGAGGAAATCGGGCCGCCCGAGCTCGCGCGCCCGCGCCCGGATCGCGGGGCCGAAGGCCTGCCAGAACTCCGCGTTGACGTGGCGCATGGTGTCGATCCGGAAGCCATCCACGCCGAAATCCAGCCAGCGGCGGTAGATCCCGATGAAACCCTGCACCACGCGCGGCTCCTCCGTGAACACGTCGTCGAGCCCGACGAAATCGCCGTCGAGCGAGGATTCGCCCGTGAAGCTGCTGTTGCCGCGGTTGTGGTAGACCGTGACGTCGTTCAGCCAGGCCGGATTCTTCACCTTTCGCTCCGCGACCGGAATGACCGGCACGTGCGGAAAGCTGCGCCCCGGGTCGAGTCGGGGAAAGGCGCTTTCGTCGTTGAGTCCATTGTAGGCGACTGATCGCGGGTCGAACGGCCGGCCGTCGGCGTCGCGGTAGGGGAAATCGGCGTGGCTGCGGTACGACGTGTCGCCATCGGCATACTGGATGACGTCGGCGGTGTGGTTGACGACGATGTCCATGATCACGCGGAGGCCGTGCGCATGGGCCTGGCGCACGAATTCGCGAAACTCGTCGTTGGTCCCGAGGTGCGGATCGATGTGCTCGAAGTCGAGGATCCAGTAACCATGGTAACCGGCGGTGCCGAGCTGCACCGGCTTGTTGCGAAGGGGAGGGGTGACCCAGATTTCAGTGACACCGAGATGCTGCAGGTAGTCGAGGTGGGCGGTCAGCCCGTTGAAATCGCCGCCATGGTAATGCGAGATGCGCGTCGGGTCGAAGCCGTTGTCGTCGGGCCCGCCGCCCAGGCCGCCCCGATCGTTCGCGGCGGAGCCGTTGGCGAACCGGTCGGTCAGGAGGAAATAAAGGATCTGGCCCGCGCCGGGATGCGTGCGGGGCGGGACGACGGTTCCGGCCCGGCCGGCGATCACGGCGCACAACGCCACAATGGCGGCGACCAGGAACGGGTGTGCCGCGAGCCGGCGGATGGGGTGGGGGCGCTCCGGCATCGGAAGTGGCGGCTGGAGTGTGGCGACCGACCATCGGCAAGTCAAAAGGCCGCGCGCCGACAGATCATAGTCCGGCTGGACAAATCCTGGATGCCGCGGCGGCTTTGCCCGGGGGAAGGATCGACGGATCGGGAGAGAACCTTGACGACCGGGAGCGATCAAAGTTTTTTCGGGGTCATCTCGGTTTTTTGGCCGGATTCGCAGGTGTCGGCGCGCGGGGATTCGGTGATAGTGTCGCCATTCCGAGCCACCCTCGTTCGCCGGCTCGTTTCACCCCACCGACACTCGAACAAACCTGCGGGACGGCAAGCCGACCGACAACGGCCGCCGTTTCCGGACTGATACCCCCATGCACACCGAAGGAATGATTGCGGATATTCGCATGCGCCGCCAGCGGCGCATTGGCATCGGACTGCTGTCCCTCGCCCTGGCGCTGTCGACCCATGCCCAGTCGACCAACGCCACGACGGACGACACGGCGGCCAAGAAGGAGGACAAAGCCGTCGTTCTCGAAAAATACAACGTGGAAGCCGGCTTCGCGGGCAGCCTCGCCGCGGCGGCGGCCGCCAAGCAGGCCAACGTCAATGTCACCGAAGTCCTCATGGCCGAGGACATCGGCAAACTGCCCGACGTGAGCATCGCGGACGCCCTGACGCGCCTCACCGGCATCGCCGCCCAGCGCACGAACGGCCGCAGCCAGCAGATCAGCATTCGCGGCCTGACCGGGGATTTCTCGACGGCGACGCTGAACGGCCTCGAGCAGGTCTCGACCGGCGAGAATCGCGCGGTGGAATACGACCAGTATCCCGCCGAGCTGCTCAACTCGGTTGTGGTCTACAAGACCGGTGAGGCCGACCTGACCTCCGCCGGACTCGCCGGCACGGTCGACCTGCAGACGGTGCTTCCGCTCAGCCGCACGGGTCGCACGGTCGCGCTCAGTGCCTACTATCAGGGCACGCAGTACAACCAGCTTACCCCGGGCGCGAAGAAGGACGGCGACCGTTTCAGCGTCTCCTACATCGACCAGTTCGACGACGGCAAGGTGGGCGTGGCGATCGGTTTCGCCCACTCGGACACGCCCTGGGAGGGCAAGCAGTTCCAGGCCTGGGGCTACCCGACCGATGCGGCGGGCAACTTTGTCCTGGGCGGGACCAAGACCTATGTGCGCACCAGCAACCTGAAACGCGACGGCCTGATGGCCACGCTCGAGTTCAAGCCCACGGGCAACATCCACAGCACGATCAATATCTTCCGATCGAACTTCCAGGAGGACCAGCTTCTCCGCGGCATGGAGATCCCGCTGGCGATCTGGAGCTCCGCGGTGCTGCAGCCCGGATACACCGTGACCAACGGCCTCGTGACGGACGCCCATCTGACGAACATCCAGCCGGTCGTCCGCAACGACACCTACAAGCGCAAGGACGACCTGATTTCCGCCGGCTGGGATCTCAAGATCGGCGAGCACACGCCGTGGACGACGGTCTTCGACGCCGGCTACTCCCGCGTGGTGCGCAACGACGAGAACCTGGAGACCTATTCCGGCCTCGGATTTCGCGGCACGCCGTTCACGACGGCCGATAGCGTGGAGGTGAAGTCGATTCCCGGCAGCATCCCGGTCGTCACCCCGACGGTCGATTACTCGACGGGCAACGGTTTCAAGCTCAGCGACCCCCAGGGCTGGGGCCCGGACACGCTGCCCGGTGGCGGCATGTACGGCTATCTGAAATATTTCCGCTCCAAGGATGAACTCGGCCAGGTGAAGGCGGAGACCATCCATGAGCTGCCCGCGGTCTTCAAGGACGTCGAGGTCGGCGTGAATTTCACGGAGCGCTACAAGCGTGACGGAGAGAATCCGACGGGCTGGCTGGATTCGCCCACGGGCCAGGTCACGCTGCCGCTTCCCGCGATCATCGGCGACACCGACCTGAGTTTTCTCGGGGTGGGCAACATCTACGCCTACGATCCGCAGGCTCTCCTCGCCAACGGCACGCTCGGATTTGTGGCCAACAACGACCCCTCCGTCACGACCCGGCGGTTCATGGTGACGGAAAAACTGACCACGCCGTTCGTGCAGTTCAACCTCGACACGAAGTGGGCGGGCATTCCGGTCGTCGGCAACATCGGCGTCCAGGCAATCCACGTTGACCAGTCGGCGGCGGGCTTCGCGACCGACGGCGCGAACCTGTACGCGGTGAGCGGCGGCGCGACGTACACCGACTTCGCTCCGAGCATGAATCTCGCGTTCAAGCCGACCGACAACGACGTGATCCGCTTCAGTCTCGCGCGCCAGGTGGCGCGCCCACGCATGTACGACATGCGCGCCGGCCGGTCCTTCTCGTTCGACCCGACGCTGGCCAATTCCACCGATCTCAACCACAGCCCGTGGAGCAGCGGCGAGGCCGGCAATCCGGGCCTGCACCCGTGGAAGGCCGATGCGGTCGATCTGTCCCTCGAGCATTACTTTGCGGGCAACAAGGGCTACATCTCCGTGGCGGGTTTCTACAAGAAACTCCTCACATACATCTACACGCAGAGCGAGCTGGCGAACTTCACCGGTTATCCGACCCAGGGTCTCACGCCCACCCTCGAGCAAGGCATCGCGTCCGAAGCCGCCAACGGCGAGGGCGGCCGGATTCAGGGCATCGAGGTCACGGTGTCCCTGCCCAGCGAACTTCTGAGCCCGTCAATCAAGGGTTTCGGCGTCGTCATGGGCGGCGCCTACACCGACAGCAGCATCAAACCCTGGGGTCCCACGGGCGGCGATGCCCCGATCGCGGGCCTGTCCCGCAAGGTCGCCAACATCACGCTCTACTATGAGCGCCATGGCTTCTCGGCGCGCGTCAGCGAGCACTACCGGTCGGAAAACCGGCAATACGTCACGACCTTCGGCGCTCCGAGCCCGGGCGGTGACGTGAATTCGGGTGGCGGTTTCTCCACTGCGCAGCCGGAAAAGATCATCGATGCACAGGTGAGTTACGCGTTTGAGACCGGGACGATGAAGGGCGTCACGCTCTTTGTGCAGGCCTACAATCTCAACGACGAGCCGCTCATCACCTACAACAATGGCGATCCGCGCCAGGTGATGAATTACCAGAAATATGGCGCCTCCTACTCGGCGGGCGTCAGCTACAAGTTCTGACCGAACAAGGTCAATGATAGGGGTCGGGAACGGCCGTTCCTTGTTGGGGTCGGCCGTTCCCCAACCCCCTCCTGCCCGTGCGGTCTCCAGCCATTTCTCCCGTGCCGGACGTGTCCGCCGCCCAGCCGATTTCGGCCCGGCCGGCGCCGTCCCGCCCGTCCCCCACCAAAGCCGCCATGGCCGCTTCCTCCACCTGGCTGGATCACCGCGTCGCGGGGGTCCTCGCGCACGTCACGTCGCTGCCCGGCGACCACGGCGTCGGCAACCTCGGCGCTCCCGCCCGGCGGTTCGTGGATTTCCTGGCCGCGGCGGGCGCCCGCTACTGGCAGCTCTGCCCGTTGGGACCAACGGGCTATGGCGATTCACCGTATCAGCTTTTCTCCAGCCGCGCCGGCAATCCGTATTTCATCGACCTGCATGAGCTCGTGCGGGCGAACCTGCTGACCGCGGCGGAACTCGAACCGCTGCGCTTGTTGCCGGCCGATCGCGTCGACTACGGGCGCCTCTACGAGGAATTCTGGACCGTGCTGGCACGGGCGGCTGACCGCCATGCCGCGGCAGATGGCGACGGCCTCGAGGGCCATGGTTCGCTGCAGGAGTTCCGCCGGCGGCAGGCCGACTGGCTGGGGCCGTTTGCGGAATTCATGGCGCTCAAGGGTCATTTCGGCGGCCGGCCGTGGACGTCATGGCCGGCCGACTATCGCCAGTGGCACGCCGGCCTGGCCGCAGGCCTGCCCGCCTCCGTGCGGCGCGACGCGGACCGCCACGTGTTTTATCAATATGTCTTCTTCGCGCAGTGGCGGCGCCTGCGGGAATACGCGGGTGCCCGTGGCATCGGCATCATCGGCGACGTGCCGATCTTCGTGGCGCTCGACAGTGCGGACACCTGGCAGAACCGGTCGGTCTTCCGGCTCGATCCCCACGGACAGCCGACCGTCATGGCGGGCGTGCCGCCCGATTATTTTTCCGCGAACGGCCAGTTGTGGGGCAACCCGCTTTACGACTGGGATCATCTCGCCGGGACGGGCTATCTCTGGTGGATCGAACGGCTGAAGGCCGCGTTCGAGCTTTTCGACGTGGTGCGTCTGGATCATTTCCGGGGCTTCGACACCTTCTGGGAGGTGCCAGCCGGCGCTGTCGACGCGCGCGGCGGACAATGGCGGAAAGGTCCCGGACTGGCTTTCTTCCGGGCCGTGCGCGCGTCGCTGCCGAATGCCCGCATCATCGCCGAGGATCTCGGGTACATCGGGCCGGACGTCGTCGAGTTGCGCCGTGCCGCGGGATTGCCGGGCATGAAGATCCTGCAGTTCGCGTACGGGCACGACATCCACAACGTCAATCTCCCGCATTTTTTCCCGCCTGAAAGTGTCGCCTACACCGGCACGCACGACAACACGACGACCCGCGGCTGGCTCGACGGACTGGCTCCCGGATACGCCGCGAAGGTCGACGCCTACTTCCAGCTCGGCGGTTCGCATTCGGCCTGGCCGATGATTCGCGCCCTCCTCGCCTCGGTGTCGCGCCTGGCCGTGGTTCCGATGCAGGACCTGCTCGACCTGCCGGGCCCCGCCGCGCTGAATCGTCCCGGCGTGGCCGAGGGCAACTGGCAGTGGCGGTTCACCGCGCCGCAGCTCGAGGCCATGGAGCGCGAGCGCCTTGCGACCCTGCGGGACTGGATTTCGCTCTACGATCGGACGGGGGACCGCATCCTCTGCGACTTCAGCGAACCGCCCGGGCCGGACCACGCGCCCGCGCCATGACCGCACAGCTTTCCCGCGTCCCGCAAGCCGCGTTCCGCCAAAGTGGATTTGGAGTCTCTCCGCGAGATCCGCGAACGTAGGCCCGGCGACAAATGGGGCGCACGCTTCGGTCGCGTGCCGATCTTCGGTCAGGCGGCACTCACCGCCACCTGCGGTGCGAGTTCCGTCGCGGGCGCGAGATCGGCGCTTCGCCGCGATTCCAGGATGTCGTTCGGATCGGCCTTCGGCAGGACAGTGGAAGGGAGCCGCGATTCCGGGGACGCATTCACGACCGACCATTCGCCCGCGCGCACCATGGCGCCGATCGTGGCAAAAGGGCGGAGAATGAGGTCCTCATACTCGCGGAGCAGATTGCTCGGTTCGGGGCGACCCTCGGGATAGTACCGGGTCGCGGAATTCAGATCGAGGCCGAACAGGCTGACCTGGCGAAAACCGAGACAATAGGCCGCCTGCAAGGCCACATACGCGACTGTGCCATACGGCTTGAGGCCGTCGGCGAACCGGCGCGAGAATACGATCGTGTCGGCCACAGAAGGTCGGGCGCGCCGGAAGGGTGTGTTGATCGTTTCGACGATCACGCCATTGGGGATCGTGAGTCCTCTCTGGCGCAGTTCCGCGGCGATCCCGTAGTTGACGAGCGTCATGTCCGCGCGGCCGGCGAAGCGAAGATAGTCCTCGGTGCGGTTCCGGACGAAGTGGAGGTCGTCCACGACATACAGGTCCATTCCGATCCCGAACTCATCCAACATCTGCGGCGAACCGTTCACGCCGATCAGGAACGCATTCTTCAGCAGGCCGGGATTGGCGATTTTCCGGACGGACGGCCCGGAAAGCAGGATGTGGCAGCCTCCTCGAAACCGGTCCTGCAGGGACTCGGCGCGCCGGCAGGACATATGCCAGTCGCGGCAGGCGAAATCGACCTGGCTTTCCCCGATCCTGGCCTCGAACGAGGGCGGAAACCGGCGATTGTGCCATTGGGCTGCGCTTTGGAACAGGCGCAGGTACACATGCCAGAGAAGTTTCTCGGTTTCCATTCGGCCGGTGGCGGGCAACGGTCTGCGCCGGGTGACGCCCTGACCTGGCCGAGGTTACCGGCGCATGCCTTCGCGGGCCCGCGGCGGGCGCACCGCGATGCAGGCTCAGCCATTGACCATGGGGAACTCGTCGCCCGATTGCCGCCGTTCGTCGAAAAATCGCGAGATCGCGCGTCCGCCGGGCGAGCGTGCCGCGGTTTAGTCCGGAACGATGGGTGGGCGTCGGTTTCCATACCGACGCCTCTGTCGCCGAGGTGGAAATCGGCGAACACCAAAGGACCTGTCGATGCTGAAGCAAAACCAGCTTCCACTGCATCGTTACGGGTAGGAAAAAGCGTGGCGGCAAAGAGGCGCAAAAGGCACCGTTAGGGTCGGATCTCTCAAACGGATTGGTCGCGGTTGTCGTCGACCACATCGAGGTGCGGCCGCCTGCCCCAAGCGCCCGACCGGCGCCAAGGAAAACCCAAGCCCCGCCGGATCGCGCAGGCTTTTGCGGCCAAAATATTATTTAATCCGGTCACCGCACTCCCTGCGGAACCGGCGGGAGCGACTGGAAGAACGCCCAAAGCGCCTTCAGCTCCACGTCATCGAGGCCCGAAAAGCCGCGCGGCATGACTGGATTGAGGGTCGTGCCATCAGGCCGCTTGGCCGTCCGGATGGTGGCGATGAAATCGGCCTCGGTCCACTTTGACAGATGCCCGTCCGGAGATGGCGAGAGATTGGCGGCCTTGGGCCAGTCCGGCGGTCCCGCCTCGATCTTGCCGCCCGAAAAATTGGGTCCATGGCATCCGACGCAGCCTTCAGCGACGTAGCGTCCATATTCCTTGGTCGGACCCTTGGCGACCGCGACGGGCGCGAGGGCGGCGTGGTCGATTCCCGCGGCGCCGATCATCTTGGCGGGGGACAAAGCCAGCAGCACGCGCGAAATCGGGCCGTAGCGCGTCGGGATGCGCTCCCGGTCCACCGGAGGCACCTGCTTGATGAAGGCGATCAGCGCGCCGAGATCGTCGTCGGAGAAGTGCGAGTACTCCTTTGCCGGCATGATGAAAAGGCCGTGGCCGTCGAAACCGACGCCATGACGGATGGCACGGATCCAGTCCTCGTCCTGGAAGGCAATGACGCTGCTGCCCTTGCCCCGCGTGATGTTCGGACCGTAGAGACGGCCCATCGGGACGTCGTCAATGACCTTGGCGCCGGCAAAATCCACTCCGTGGCAATCGATGCACCCGCGCGTGTGCGCGATATGGCTGCCGCGCTCGAGGGAGGCGGCGTCGTGGGGAATGGCGACCGAGCGGACCTTGAAGTTGAACGTGCGGTTCAGCGCCACGCTGCTGCGATAGGTCACCCAGGCGCCGCCCACGACGGCAACCACAAGCAGAAGAAGAAGGAAATAACCGAGGAATTTGAAGAAGGAGCGCATGGCGGTGGTGCGGCGAGACAACTGGAAAATGGCGTCGCCGGAAACCACGAAATGGCGGATGGGCGGAAAAGTGAGTGAAGTGATCCCTTGGATACCGGGCGCCCGTGTATCCCGCGATGGAGGGTGGGATTTCCAAATCCCGCCCAGGCAGGTTCGGCCACCTTCGCCAACCCTCGGCGATCAGGGAGATGACACCCTCCGGTTTCGGCCTGCGGCGGCGGCAACGACTAGTTGGCGACAGCGGAGGCCGCGATTTCCTCGATCTTCCGCGGCGGATGGCCATGCGTGAAGTCGACGCGGTCGGGATAGACCGTCTTGGGCTGTTCCTCGCGCTCGCGCCTCTGGGCGTCGAGACGTTCGCGATACTCCTGCGGCGCCAGGCCCTTGTGCTGCTTGAAGACACGGGCGAAGTAGGCGGGGTCGGCGAAGCCGCTCGAGTAGGCGATCTCGGAAATGTTGAGCGAGGTGGTCTCGAGCGCGAGAATGGCGCCGTCGACGCGGATCCGCTGCACGTAATGCGTGAGGCGTTCCTTGGTCTCGAGATGAAAGAGGTGCGAAAGATAGTCGGCGGAACAGCCGAGCAGTGCCGCGATGTGCTGGACGCTGAGCTTGGGGTTGGCGTATTGCTCGCGCACGAGACACTTGGCCTGGTAGACCTTGCCGATGTCGCCGTTGAGGTTGCCGCTGCCGGTTTCGACGATGTTGCGGAACATGCCGAGCAGGGCGACCAGCAGTCCCTTGAGAACCGCGGCGCGGGCGGGACCACGGCTGAAATGCGTCTGGGCCAGGCTCTTCGTCAGGGTGAGGAAGACGTCGAGATGCGGCGCGTCGAAGAACTCGATCGACTCGATGTCGGGCCGCCGCGGGCTGGCCTCGAAGGCGAAGTGGAGGCTCAGCGTGTTGTTGTAGAATCCGGCAACCATGTTGCGGAAGGGCTGGCCCTCGCCGGGGTAGGCCGTTTCGCCATGCGGAACGCTGGCGGGAATCACACACATGTCGCCCGGGGCGAGGGAAAAGTTCTCGCGCGGAAAACGGAAGTCGGTCCGGCCCTGGAGTTGGAGGAAAATCTCGGGCCGATAATGATAGTGCATGCCCTGCAGTTTTTGCGCGGGCCGCACCTCGCGGGGAACGCGCAGGCGCAACTGGCCATGCTCGGCCTGGTGGATCGCGTGGTCGAAAATCAGGCGCAGCTCCGAGCGAATCTGATGACTGAACGTGCTGGCCGCGAACAGGGGATTGGTGGCGGGCTGGTCACTCATGGGGATGGTGGCGGCCGGGATTGTCGGGGCAAAGGACGGGTCGATAGGGGTACCGTTCGCCCACAACAATGTTTCGGTGCCAGCGTTGCTTCAATCGCAAACAGGCGTGAGCCTAAGTTTTATCCTGACGTTTGGGGCTTTTTCGGGATCGAGCCCCCTCTGCCTAAGAACCTTTTAATCGCTTATAATTAACTGGTTAATTCGCCTGATTACCCGTTTCGCAGCGCACTCGGAGCCGGCAGGAAGATCGAAACCACGGAAATTTAGGTTCAGGTTATCGCTTATGGCGTCCCCTTGCGCTTTTTGCGGACGCAGCCAACCTCACCCGCTTCGCCCCATGAAAATGCCTCCGGAAAACGGATCGGGTCATCGTTGCCAGCCATGAATTCCGGAATGTGGCGCGGCCGCCACGCGTTTCAAAAAGACGAGGGGGTGCTGAAGCACAAGCTGGTGCCGGGCACCATTCGCCGGGTTTTGCAGTTTGGCCGGCAGTACGCTGGCATCCTGACGTTTTTCCTCGGTCTGGTCGTGCTGGACGCTGCCGTCGGAACGATCAATCCGCTCATCTACCGCCAGTTGATGAATCGCGGCATTCTTTCGGCCCGCGCTGACATCGTGCTCAAGCTCGCCGCCCTGGCCGCCGGCGTGGCGATCGTGGATTCCGCGCTGACGTTTTTCCAGCGGCGCATCGCGTCCCAGGTCGGCCTGGAAATCGTCTGCAACCTCCGCACGCGCGTCTTCGTGCACATCCAGCAGATGTCGCTGGCCTTTTTCACCCGCGCAAAAACCGGCGCGCTCGTGAGCCGGCTGAACGCCGACGTGTCCGGCGTGCGCGATGCGTTCACCGACATCCTTTCCACGGCGCTGGGCAACCTGGTGACCGTGATCATCGTGCTCGCGGTGATGTTTTCGCTCTCGTGGGAACTCACGAGCTGCATCCTCGTGCTCGTTCCGCTCTTCGTGTTTCCGGCGCGCTACGTCGGCCGGCGCCTGCGCGTGCTCACCCGGGAGAATTACGACCGGCTCGCCGAGATGAACAACCTGATGGTCGAGCGCTTCAATGTCGCCGGCGCGCTGGTGGCGAAGGTCTTCGGCCGCCCGGAAGACGAGAAGGAGCGCTTCGAGCAGCAGGCGCGCCGCGTGCGCGACATCGGCTTCTCGATGTCGAACTACGCGCGCGTCCTCTTCATCGGCCTCGGGCTGCTCGCCTCGCTGGGCGTGGCCGTCGTCTACGGATGGGGCGGCATGGAGGCGGCGCGGCACAAACTCGACCCCGGCACGGTGATCGCCTTGGTCTCGTATCTGATCCGGCTCTACGGACCGCTGACCGCGCTCTCCAACCTGCAGGTCGACGTCATGACCACGCTGGTTTCGTTCGAGCGGGTGTTTGAGATCCTCGACCTGCAGCCGACGGTCGTCGAGAAACCGGGCGCGGTCCCGCTCCGGCGCGGACCGGTTCGCATCGAATTTGAGCGCGTCGCCTTTCGCTATCCGTCGGCCACCGAGGCCGGCCTCGCCTCGCTCGAGGCGATCGCGGCGCCGGCGAAGCATCCGGACCGCGATGTGCTGCAGGAGATCAGTTTTGTGGCCGAGCCCGGGCAGATGATCGCGCTGGTCGGTCCGTCCGGCGCGGGGAAGACGACGCTCGCGATGCTGGCGGCGCGGCTCTACGACCCGGGCTCCGGGGTGGTGCGCTTCAACGGCATCGACCTGCGCGACGCGACCCAGGAATCGGTCCGCCAGGCGATCGGCATGGTGATGCAGGACTCGCATCTTTTCCACGACACGATCCGCGCGAACCTTTTGTACGCCAAGCCGGGCGCACCCGACGGGGAACTGCTGGCCGCCCTGCGCGACGCCCAGCTCGAGAATTTTGTCGTCGCGCTGCCCCAGGGTCTCGACACGGTCGTCGGCGATCGCGGCCACCGGCTTTCCGGGGGCGAGAAACAGCGGCTGGCCATCGCCCGGCTGCTGCTCAAGGCGCCGGCCGTGGTGATTCTCGATGAGGCGACCGCCCATCTGGATTCCGGTTCGGAACGCGCGATCCAGGGAGCGTTCGAGAACGCATTGAAGGGCCGGACCTCGATCGTGATCGCGCATCGTCTCTCGACCGTCCAACACGCCAACCAGATCCTCGTGCTGGATCGCGGGCGCGTGGTCGAGCGCGGCGGCCACGATGAGTTGCTGCAGGCGGGGCGGCTCTACGCAAAACTCTACCGGACCCAGTTCGCCGCCGAGACGAAGGTTTGAAGATATCTTCGAACTTGGATCTGTGTCCCTTTCGGCTGTCCTGCCGCCGGAAGCGCCAGGCCCGAGTATGCCCGCTGCGGAAGGCCCGCTGCCGCTGAGCCGGACTCATGCAGTTGGATGTGCTCTTGCGAGTAACAGGACGTGTACTGAAGGG
>DASYDZ010000057.1:0-3620 GCA_036499305.1 Candidatus Didemnitutus sp. | reverse complement strand
GCCGTCATCACGCCGCCGGGAATCCGGCCGCGGATCATCATGATGTACTTCTTGCCCGTCTTGCGCAGATCGCGATCGTCCTGCTGATAGATGCCGTGAAACTTGATGAACTGCTCGTCGTCCTCGGAAAAGCGGATCGCCCCCGGATCCGCCAGAGTCGCCGCGATGTTTCCCGCCAGCGTCGGCGTCTGCAGCTTCAGGTGCTCGTTCTTCGTCAGTTTGGCAGGATCGACCTCGGTCATCAGGCTAACCGGTAGACAGCTCTTGACGTCTTGCAATGACTAAACATACCTTAGGTCATCATTTTTGTAATGTTTGATTTAACCAACACGTCTCCATCAGGTTCCGTTTGCATCGTTGGCGCAGGCCCAGGTGCCGGCGACCTGATCACCGTGCGCGGGTTGCGGGCGTTGGAGCGGGCCGATGTCGTCGTCCATGACGAGTTGGCGGGCACCGAACTCCTCGGCCATTGCCGGCCGGGCTGCGAGTTTCATTTCGTAGGCAAACGCGGGGGTGGCCACGGGACCCCGCAATCGGAGATCAACGGACTGCTCGTCGAGCATGCCCGGCGCGGTCGTCGCGTGGTCCGGCTCAAGGGCGGTGACCCCGGAGTGTTTGGCCGCCTCAACGAGGAATTGGACGAACTTCGCGCCCATGGCATTCCGTTCGAGATCGTGCCGGGCGTGACATCCGCCTGCGCCGCCGCCGCCGCCGCGGGCATCAGTCTCACCGATCGGGCGCTGGCTTCGGCCGTGATTTTCGTCACCGGACACGAATGCGCCAAATCTGACGCCGATCGCATCGACTGGCCGGCACTCGCGCGCAGCGGTCAGACTTTGTGCGTTTATATGGGGGTACGGCGTCTGCCGGTCGTGGCCGAGGGCCTGCAGGCAGGCGGACTCCCCGCCTCGACTCCGGTCAAGATCGTCGCCAATGCTTCGCGGCCGGACCAGCGCATCCTTGAGGGAACGCTGGCCGATGCCTTCGCGTTTTCCGATGAAATCGAAGGGCAACCTGCGCTGATCCTGATCGGTGCGGCCGTTGCGGCGATTCCCGAAGGCGCGATCGCCGGCATGGCGCGCGACGCCCGGGCCCTGCCTTGACGTAGGGCGGCCCCCTGCCCTACTTCAGCGGTGCCGATTCCCGCCCGGACTGCCAGCGGTCGGCCAGAATATCGATCAGTGCAGGCGATTCGCCCACCAAAGGCGTCGTGTGGATGCGAAGATCCGGAAACTCCTCCGCGGCCGCCCGGCCGATCCGCGCCACGTCGCCGTCGGGGCCGGCATGGCGACCGGGAAGCAGAAACTGCATGGCCACCGTGACCGCGTTATCCCGCCAGCCCGGCCGGCGAAGCACCGATTCCAGCAATGGTTCACCGAATGCGAATTCCGGACCCGGGCGGCGTTCCATGCTCGATGCCGCCACCTCGTATCCTGATCCCAGCATTTCCGCCAACTGCCGCGCGAGCGCGTCGCGCACGGCGACGACCGCGCGGGCGGGGCTGCCGTGGTCAACGAGCGCCACGCGGGCCGGATGGTAAGCGGCTCCCGCGTTGGTCACCGCCGCAACGTTGGCGGCCAGGATGCCCGCGAGACGGGGATCGCCTGGCTGAAACAACGACGGCGCCACGCGCACCGCCAGAGGGCCGGTCTTCCCCTGCTGCGCACGCACGACGGACGGAAGGTATTCGGTGATGGCACTGCTCGGACCGAAGAACAACGGCACGACCAGAAAATCGCTTCGGCCTTCCGCGACGCGACGCGCCAGCGCGGGAGCAAGGATTTCCGCCGGCACTCCATCGAGTTCCACGGGGTCAACCGTGCTGGAATGAAGCATCGAAACCGGCGCGACCGTCTCGCCGATCCGCGCCGCCAGAGCCCGGGCGATCTCGCGCAGGCGCCGGATTGCCGGAGCAGCGAGCGAACCGTTGTCGACGAGGAGCACCTCAGGCGGACGCATGCAGTTCGAAGATGAAAATTGAGGAGTGAAAAACCGCCATCCCGATTGAAACCGGTCGATTCCTGGTTGTTGCAAGGGTCGCGCCGTTCAATTCGTCAGCCCGGCCCACTGCCTCGATCTCTCGCCCGAATGATGCCATTTCAAGTGCGAATATTGGACCGGCGCTGGCGCTCCGACACCGCACGCGCCACCTCGGCCGCGAAAAACGGGCCGCGATAGATGAGCCCGGTGTATAATTGGATCAAGGTGGCTCCCGCATCGATTTTTTCGCCCGCTGAGGCCTCATCCATGATGCCACCGACGCCGATGATCGGCAGCCTGCCATTCGTCGTGCGCGAAATGTAGCTGATGATTTCGGTCGAGCGCCGGGACAACGGCGCGCCGCTCAGTCCGCCCGATTCGTTGGCCGACGCCAGGGCGCCCGGACGCGCCAGCGTGGTATTCGTCGCGATGATGCCATCAAGCCTCAGGTCGGCGATGACTCCGAGCGCAGCGTCGATCTGGGAAAAAGTCAGGTCCGGCGCCACCTTCAACAGGATCGGACGCCGCGGGCGATCGGCATCCACGCGGGTCCTGTTTTCCGCCACCAGCGCGGCTAGCAGCGGCCGCAGCCAGGCGGCATCCTGCAGGTCGCGCAAGCCGGGCGTGTTGGGGCTGCTCACGTTGACCACGATGTAGTCTGCATGGTCGGCCAGCAGGCGGAAGCTGCCGACGTAGTCCTCCGTCGCCTGCTCCAGAGGCGTGACCTTGCTCTTGCCAAGGTTGATTCCGACCGGGATGCGGCGGCGGCCGGGAGGGGGCTGCCGGCGCAGCCGGGCCGCGACCGCGGCGGCGCCCTCATTGTTGAAGCCCATCCGGTTGATGACCGCCCTCTGCTCGGGAAACCGAAACGCCCGCGGGCGGGGATTTCCCGGCTGGCCGTGAAAAGTGACCGTCCCGATCTCGACGTGGCCGAAACCGAGGGCTGCGGCCGCCGGCCAGGCGCGCCCGTTCTTGTCGAATCCCGCCGCCAGCCCCACCGCGTTGGGAAATTTCAAGCCGAAGCACTCCACCGGCTTGTAACAATCCGGTGGCAGGCGGTGCCAGCGCTCGAGCAGGCGGCTGACCGCGCCCAACCGCCCCAAAAACGCCATTGCCCGCACTCCCAGGTCGTGCGCCTCCTCGGCATCGCGGTGAAAAAGCCAGGGTTTGGCGACGGATTGATAGAACCAGCCCATGTGCGGCGGACTGTGGTGACCGGCCCGCAAACTTTCAAGCGCCGGGCTGGAACGGGCGTTGCAGGATTTGTGCTTGTTTTTTCATCTGCCCGTACCACCCTGCCCCGCCCAATTTCCGGGCCACGAAAAATCTTCGGCTTTTTGCGTTTCAGGATTTGACAACGCTGAAGCCGACACTTTTTCGTCCATCCGGCTTAATACTATGGCGAAAGGAACTCCGCAGCTCGAGTGGTGCATCGTCCGTCTGGGCGAGGATCACAATTGGTGGGTCGACGAGGTCAGCGATCCCGTTCACTGGGATGTTGATGGCCTGAGCATCATCGACCCCCGGCAGGTCGCGCACGTCATCGAATTGATCGAGCCGCTGCGCGAGTACGGCTTTGATCCGGACGCCTTCGAGCGCGCCTTCATCTCCTTCCGCATCTCCAAGGACCTCGGCAAGGG
>DASYDZ010000056.1:0-2477 GCA_036499305.1 Candidatus Didemnitutus sp. | reverse complement strand
TGAACGAACTTCGCCGCCGTGGACTTACCGCTGCGAGTCAACTCGGTGAGTTGCTCGCGTTCCTTCTGCGTCAGGGTGACTTTGTATCGGTTGGCCATGCCCCAGTAAATTCGTGGGCAGGGTGAAACTCCATACGAAACCATACGTGTTACACGATACTAGGGCGGTTTGGGTTTTTCCGTCGCCGCGCCAGGCCCAAAGGGTTCCCCGCTTGAACGATCGGAGCCCTTTGTCCGCGTCGTGCGGCCTTGGGTGGCCGTGGCAGGTCCCGGCCTTCGCCGGCCTCATTCGCTGTGGGTCCGATGCCGCGAAGCCTGTTCCGGCTTGGATTGTTGTAGGAGCGGCTTTATGCCGCGATCGAACGGGAAATCGCGAGGTAAACCCGCTCCTGCAGCCAAGGAAGGAATTGGTCGCACGGCTGTCTTGATCAAATGCCTCGGGGCAATCCCCGAGGCTCTTTACTTTCGGATTCGCGCGCGGGCATGCGGCGGGCACAATGGAACGATGCGCATTCTGTTCATCGGGGGAACCGGCATCATCTCGACGGCCTGCCGCGAACTCGCGGTCACCCGCGGCCATGAGGTCAGCGTGCTCAATCGAGGCCGGCGCGAACGCCCTCCCGGCGTGGAAGCCCTGGCCGCGGACGTGAAGGACGACGCGGCGATGGACCGCGCTCTCGGAGGCCGGGACTGGGACGTGGTGGTGAATTTTCTCGCGTTTGGACCCGACGATGTGGCGCGCGATGCAGCCCGGTTTCAGGGGCGGACGGGGCAATATTTCTTCATCAGCTCCGCGAGCGCGTACCAGCGCCCGGTCCGACACTATCTCGTCACGGAATCGACGCCGCTCGCGAATCCGTTCTGGGATTATTCGCGCGCGAAGATCGCGGCGGAGGAGGCGGCGATGCACGCCCTGCGCGCGCATGGATTCCCGGCGATCATCATCCGTCCGTCGCTGACCTACGGCGAGACGCAGATTCCGCTGGTCGGCAACAGTTGGGCGCACAGCTACACGGCGGTCGAGCGCATGCGCCGCGGCCGGCCGGTCATCATCCCCGGGGACGGCACCTCGTTGTGGACCATCACCCACAACTCGGATTTTGCCCGGGGTCTCGTGGGCCTGTTCGGAAACCGCCAGGCGATCGGGCACGCCTTTCACATCACCTCCGACGAAGTGATGACGTGGGACCAGTATTTCGCCGCGGTCGCCGGGGCGGCGGGAGTGGCGGCGCCGCAGTTCGTGCACATCGCCTCGGATTTCCTCATCGCCTGCGCGCCGGAAATGACCGGCTCGCTGCTCGGCGACAAGGCGACCTCCGTCGTGATGGACAATGCCAAGATCCGGCGCTTCGTGCCTGAATTCCGCTGCGAGGTGCCTTTTCGGACCGGCATCGCCCGGACGATGGCGTGGTGCGATGCCGATCCGGCGCGTCGCGTCGTCGACGAGGCGTCAATGGAATTGCACGACCGGATCCTGGTGGCCTACGACACCGGCTTGGAAGCCGCGCGAAAACTTCAGCGCGAACGCCAGGCGGCCAAAGGATAGGGCGATACGGGTGGAACCACGAAGACAGGGAGTTCACGGAGACTGTCCCGTGCCGATTTCATCTGATCCAAAGGAGAAAACGGAGTGTTGGAAAATTGGGGTCAGGTTGGGAGCAGGCCGTCCTCCGTTATCTCTTGGCAGAAAATGAGCTTGAGCGGCCTCCCATAAAAATCTCCGTGCCTCGGTGGTTCAATTTCTACGGCGCTCCAGGCACGGTGCTGGCGTATTTGTCCCAATGATCGAGCAGTTCGTGGACCACCACGGACCCGGCCCGGTACTGCGCCTCAAACGCGGCCACCGTCCCGAGGCCTTCGTCACCGATTGTGCTCATGACGGTCTGGCCGGACGGTGGCAGACAGTAGTTGCTGGCGCTCCGCAGCATCATGACGCGCTTGAAATCCACCAGGCCCTTCGCACCCATGCGATGCAAGGTCCCGACGTAGGCTGCCTGCTCCATCGCCGTGGTGGCGAAGACATCCTGCCCGCGAGTCCACAGCTTCACCCAGTCGCGCGCCCATTGAGTTCGGCGCGGACCATGCCAGTAGCGCGCCGAGGCCAGCGTGCCGCCGATCATGATCTGCGGCGGCTGCCGGGCGGCGGCATAGTCGGCGAACTTGTTGCGCCACGCCTTCAGGCCGTCGGAGTCGTCGAGCTTCGCGTGGGACCGGGAATACTCGTAGGCCCAGCGCGTCAGGCCCGGGTTCAGCGCATAGTTCATGGTGTAGGTCAGCGTCGCGCCGCCCCAGCCACCGGCCTCGGCATGGGCGGCGGGAAGCTGGTTGGGCCCGTCGGTGCCGATGGCGAAAAGTCCGTACGGCCATCCGGCCGGCACTTCGGATTCGTCGATTTCGCGCATGGCGTCGCCATCCACCACGTTGGCCGCCCAGACGGCGCTTCCGATCGGACCGAAGGCCGGATCGATGCCGGAGATG
>DASYDZ010000055.1:0-5119 GCA_036499305.1 Candidatus Didemnitutus sp. | reverse complement strand
TTGGTTTCCGCATCGAGCACCTGCACGCCCCGGGCGCGCCGGGCATCGCGGTCGTAAAGCACCTGCGTCACGATCGAAAACGGCCGCAGCGTCAGGTTTCCGGTCGCAACCGCGGCGGGCAGCGTGGAGGACTGCGTGCTGAAATAAGCCCCGAACGGGCATCCCAGCCAGCATTTGTCGCGATACTGGCAATTGGCGCGCCCGTCGTGCGGTTCGGTGAGATTGGCCACCCGCCCGATGATGATGCGCCGGGCGTCGTGAAAATGCTCGCGGACCCGCGCGGCGACGGCCTTCTCCACCACGTTCATCTCCATCGGGGGCAGAAAATGTCCGTCCGGAAGCTGCGCGAGGCCCTCGTGCGAGCCGCTGATTCCGGCGAACTTCTCCACGTGGTCGTACCACGGCGCCAGTTCGGCGTAGCGGATCGGCCAGTCGGTCGCGATGCCATCCCGCGCATTGGCCTCGAAATCAAAATCGCTCCAGCGGTAGCTCTGGCGGCCCCACATCAGCGAACGGCCCCCCACATGATAGCCGCGGAACCAGTCGAACGGCTTCACCTCCCGGTACGGGCACTCCTTTTCGTCCGTCCAGAAGTCGACATTGGCCTCGGACAGGACGTAGTCGCGCTGGAGCACCGGGTGATCCAGGACCATCTGCCGCGGATTGATGCCGCGATGGGGGATTTCCCATGGCGCCTTGAGCGCGTTCACGTAGTCCTTGATGTGCTCGATGTTCCGTCCGCGCTCGAGCAGCAGGACCTTGAGGCCTTTTTCGGTCAGTTCCTTGGCCGCCCACCCGCCGCTGATTCCGGATCCGACGACAATTGCATCATACTCTTGGACTGCCATGATTTCCGCTCTCGAGGTTGAATGGGGGTGCTTGCCGATCCGGCGCTTCAAGGCCGAACCCGGCCATTCCACCGTGGCCGGCAAATCCGGCCGGCGCAAGGGGGATCATCGGTCGGAGCGGGCGCGATGAAGCCATGCCCGCGCGTCCCCGCAAGGGATGCCATGCGGCGCGTTTCGTCGGCAGCGGAACCGTCCGGAATCCGGTCGCGCGGCCGCGGGAATCAATCAGGGCGCGTAGGTGACCGTGCGTGCTCCGGCAACCCCCGCGATCGTGATCGTGATGCCCTGCGTATAGCCGTCGGGATAGGTCTCGTTGGCGACCGTGTTGACCGCCTTCACATAGTTCGAGGAGCCGACGAGCATGACGGAGTTCACCGTGGACACTCCGTTTTCGAGGAAATACTGATCGGCGGCCGCGGAGAGCTGGCGTGCGTTGTTGAGCACGGTCTTGTCCTGCGACGACTGCCGCACCTTTTGGAACGCGGGAATGGCCATCGCGGCGAGCAGGCCGATGATCACCACCACGATCATGATTTCGACCAGCGTGAAGCCACGGCTGGAGGCGGACGGATTGGTCTTCATGCGATGGATCCACCATCGCAGGTCAGCGGCGCCTCGTCTGCGGGCGCGCGCCCTATTCCGCTGTAGGGCGGCCGGATTTCTCCCGTAGGGCGCCGGCCTATGCCCGAATCAGACGGTTGGATACTGATGTTCGTGCCACCGCACGGCCTCGCCAATGAGCGCCGTGGCGTTCTCCAGGCCGAGCTTTTCCTTGATCCGGCCGCAGTAGACCTGGACGGTCTTCGGGCTGAGATGGAGCATCTCGGCGATCCGGCGGGTTTCGAGACCCTGTCCGATCATCTGGAAAACCTCGATCTCGCGGTCGCTCAGCAGCGTGATGGCCGAGGCGCCGGGCTGCGTCCGCGCGATGAGAAACTTTTCCGCCATCTTTTCCGAGACCGCCTCGCTGATGTAGAGCCGGCCGTCCAGCACATGCCGGATCGCGTCGATCACGCGGCCGGTCGCCGAACGCTTCATCACGTAGCCCGAGGCGCCTGCGCGCAGGGCGCGTTCGGCATAGAAGGCCTCGTCGTGCATGGACAGCACGAGGACCTTGGGCGGAGGCGTCAGCGCCTGGAGCTGCTTGATCAGCTCGAGGCCCGAACCATCCTCGAGGGAAAGGTCTACCACCGCGACGTCGGGCTGCATCCGGCTGATCGCCTCGAAGGCGGCGCCGCTGCTGCTGGCCTGGCCGCAGACGGCGAGGTCGGGCTGCTGCTCGATCAGGCTGCCCAGCCACTCGCGGACCAGTGGATGGTCATCGACCAGAAAAACACGTCGGCGTTTTGAGTCGGCGGAAAGGGGAGGATTCATGGAAGATGGGAGGCGCGCGGGACCCGACACCGGACCACGGTACCGTGTTCCCCGGCTGGCTCAATGGAGAACTCGCCGCCGATCATCTGGGCCCGATGGGCCATGATCTGGAGGCCGAGACCCTCGCCGCGGGTCCCGGAGGGCGGCAACCCGCCGCCGTTGTCGCGGACGGTCAGCTCGATCGGATCGTCGCGGCAGTCGAGCAGGACTTCGATGCGGGCGGCGGCTCCGTGACGGAAGGCATTGTTCACGGCTTCCTGCGCGATGCGCAACAGGTGGGAGGCGATGCGCGGGTCGGATACGGGGCAATCGCCGAGCAACTGAAACCCGCAGGCGATGTGATACTGCACCGAAGTTTCATCGGCGAGTTCGGTCAGCGCGGCCACCAGGCCATCATGCTGGATCTCCGCAAACAGGAGGCCGCGGGCGAGCCGCCGCGTCTTCTCGATTCCTTCCTCGATGAGCGAAACCAGTTTGACGGCGTCCGCCTGCTCGGGCAGGTCGAGCGCGCGCAATTTTTCTCCGAGGACCTGCCCCGCGAACGCCGTTCCGGTCAAATGCTGGCCGAGATTGTCGTGCAGTTCCCGCCCGATGGTGGCGCGTTCGCGTTCGCTGATCTCGAGCAGGGATTTTTCCAGCCGCTGGCGCAGCGCGATCTCGGCCGTCAGGGCGGCCGTGCGTTGCCGCACGCGTTCCTGCATTTCGAGCTGCAGGGTCTGCACGGCGTCGAACAGCCAGATGAAGACCAGATAGGTGAACAGCGCCATCAGTCCCTTGCCCGCAGGCACCAGGCTGGATGTATAATGCGCGCCCGCCAGGGAATCGCTCACGAGGCCCGAGGCGACGCTCAGGGCGGCAATCAGCAGGCCGAAACGCCAGCCCAAGGCGGCCGTCCCCAGCACCACCGGCAGGCAGTAGATCAGAAACAGTGAGACTTCGAATCCGGACTGGTAATCGAAGATGCCGATGACCGGAACAAGCAGAAGCGTCACGATCGCGAGGCGCCGGCGCTGGCTCGGATCCGCGGCCATGACGACCTCGCGCCAAGCCCCGCGCATGCGTTGGCCAACCTGCAAGGGCGCAGCATGTTCCGGGGAAGAGGTCGGCACCCTCGTCTCGTAGCGCGCCCCGACGGCCGCAGCCAGA
Organism: Candidatus Didemnitutus sp.; assembly: GCA_036499305.1. GTDB lineage: Bacteria > Verrucomicrobiota > Verrucomicrobiia > Opitutales > Opitutaceae > Didemnitutus. Next base: position 1,751 of record DASYDZ010000055.1, on the reverse strand, counting down.
TTCAATTTCGAGGCGGCGGCAGGTGCAGGCGTCATTTGACAAACGTTACATTCAAGTGACGCGCCCTTTTCGGTTTGGTAACACGGAATGCTGGTATACCCATGGGGAAGGTTGCACGAAATTCATCGCGACAGCCGCAACACACCATGAGCAGCACCACGATTTCGGTCGCCGGCAGGTCCGGCCGCCTGTTCGAAGGCGAGTTTCCGGAAACCTACTGTTTTGTCCCGCAGGAATGCATCCTCGAGGACGGTGAATCGGTCCGCCTGGAGGAGCTCGATTATGTCGTCAGCGGTTGGGACGTCCGCAACATGCGGTTCAACCAGTCGGGCGAGGGCGAGCACCTGTTTCCGGACATCCACCGCCCGGTGAATGATCTCGGCTCGGAAGGCGTCCGGGTGTTTCTGGATCGCATCCAGGTCGTCGGATCGCGCTGAAGCGCGTATAAAATCGGCGGTTGAAGGATAGGAGTTCAATGACCGCCATCGGGGCGCGCAATTGATCCGCGCTACCCGATCACGTCCTGCACGAGCGCCTCGAGCCGCGGAACATTCGGCGAGAATGTGATGGCCTCGCGAATCAGAACCTCGGCGTGCGCGGCCCGGGCCTCGTCGTTGGCATGCATGACGCACAGGCGGGAGTTGGCCGCGACGGGCTCGCCGGTCTTGACGAGTCCGGAAACGCCAACGGCATGGTCGACCGGGTCCGAAATGCTGGCGCGGCCGCCGCCAAGAACCATCACGGCCTGCGCAATCTTGAGTGCATCGACCCCTCCGATGAATCCGCCGGTGCCGGCGGGCGCGCGCAGTTCGGTGACGATCGAAGCGGTGGGCATGATTTTTGCATCATCCACCACGCGCGGATCGCCTCCCTGCGCGACGCAGAGCTCCTGGAACTTGCGCAGCGCCGCGCCCGAGCCGATCGCCAGCGCGAGCTGCTTCCGGGCTTCGGTCAGATCGGGCGCCACGCCGCCCAGGACGAGCATGTGGCTGCCGAGGGCAAAGGTGACCTCCATGAGATCGGCCGGCCCGCGGCCCTTCAGGCACTCGATCGCTTCGAAGACCTCGGTCGTGTGCCCAACGCAGCGGCCGAGCGGCTGCTCCATCGAGGTGAGAACGGCGCGCACGGATTTTCCGGAGGCGCGGCCGATCGCGACCAACGCCTGCGCGAGTTCCACGGCGCGTTCCCTGGGCTTGATGAATGCGCCGCGGCCGAATTTGACGTCGAGCACGAGCGAATCGATGCCTTCGGCGAGCTTCTTGCTCATGATGCTCGCGCAGATGAGCGGAATGCACTCGACCGTCGCAGTGACGTCGCGCAGCGCGTAAAGCTTGCGGTCCGCCGGGACAAACTGCGCGGTCTGGCCGATCATCGCGCAGCCGACGCGCTCGAGCGTCAGGCGGAACTCCGGCACGCCGAGGTTCACGCGAAATCCCGGGATCGCCTCGAGCTTGTCCAGCGTTCCGCCGGTGTGGCCGAGGCCACGGCCGCTCATCATCGGCACCTTCACGCCACAGGCGGCCACGAGCGGCGCGAGAACCAGCGAAACCTTGTCGCCCACGCCGCCCGTTGAATGCTTGTCGACCTTGGCGCCGCCGAGATCGCTCAGGTCGATCGTGTCGCCGGAGCGCATCATCGCGTCGGTCAGCCACGCGGTTTCCTGCGCGGACAGGCCGCGCCAGAAGATCGCCATGAGCAGCGCCGACGCCTGGTAGTCGGCGAATTTCCCGTCGACCGTGCCGCGCACGAAG
>DASYDZ010000054.1:0-7863 GCA_036499305.1 Candidatus Didemnitutus sp. | reverse complement strand
AGTCTCGGCCCACCGGCTCACTGATTGCCGGCTGACTTTTAATCGCCGCGCCACCTCGGCCTGCGAGTTACCTTCCTCCAGGAGCTTGCTCGCGGCGATCCGCCGATCCTTCAGCGCCACCGAGTCAACCTTCTGTCCAATTGGCATTCCCATGCCCGCAATCCTCGCACAGGAAATGCCAAATGTCACTTCTTTAAGTAATGCTCAGTAAGAGCTTATCCTTAAATAATGATTGAAGGCATCGAGGAGACGCGCAGTGTGGGGTGTATGGCGGAAGCGAAATCCTGGGAAGTGTCAGATGAACTGTGGAGCATGGCAGAACCGTTGCTGGTAACGCACGATCCGCGGGCTGGAGCCGGCCGGCGCCGGTTCCAGCGGCGGAAGGGCGGAGGGCGCAAGCCCTTGGCGGCGCGGCAGGCTTTCGCCGCGATCGTTTACGTGCTGCGGACCGGTTGCCAGTGGAAGGCGCTGCCGCCAAACTTTGGGAGTGGCAGTGCGGTGCATGCGCGCTTTCAGCGTTGGCGTGCGGACGGATTTTTCCTGCGCTTGTGGCGGGCAGGACTCGCGGAATATGACGAGTTGGAGGGCATCGCGTGGACCTGGCAAAGCATCGACGGCACGATGGGCAAGGCCCCCCTCGCCCAGGAAGCCGTCGGTCGCAACCCGACGGATCGGGGGAAAAAAAGGCACCAAGCGCAGCCTGCTGGTGGACGGTGCTGGCGTCCCGCTCTCGCTTATCGTCAGCGGCGCCAACCGCCATGATGTGAAGTTGCTGCCCGGCACGCTGGATGCCATCGTCGTGCGTCGGCCCAAGCCCACCCGTCGCCGCCGCCAGCACCTGTGCGGTGACAAGGCCTACAGCGGCCGACCGGCTGATCGCCAGATGCGCAAGCGAGGCTACACTCCGCATGTGCGCCGCATCGGCCAGGACGCCAAGACCAAGCGGCATGGCGGTCGCCCACGACGCTGGGTCGTGGAGCGCAGCCACTCCTGGTTCAACCGCTTCAGAAAAATCCTCGTCCGCTACGAAAAAAAGGAAGCCAACTACCTCGCCCTGACCCACTGCGCGGCCGCCATTATCTGTTTTCGAATGTGCTGAAGGCCTTATCCCTTATTTAAGGACAAGCTCTAAACCGAAGCGATGCAATAGACGCTGGTTTTGCTCCAGGATCGACAGGCCCTTTGGTGGTCGCCGATCTCCACATCGGCGACAGAGGCGTCGGTATGGAAACCGACGCCCACCCGCTGCATCGTTCCGGCTAAGCCCATGTGCGCCGGACGGCCGGGTAAACCGGATTGTCCGCAAGATGGCGGCCCCGCCGTCACGCCGTCACGAGCGCCACGACAAATCCGTCGTAGCCTTTTGAGCCAACCGTCTGGATGGCGGTCGCCTCGACGCGTTTCTCCTGCGACAACATTTCGGCGAAACGTCGCATCCCGAGGACGCTCGGGTCGGTCGAGTCAGTGTCGGCGACCGCACCGTTGCGCACGACGTTGTCGACGATGATGACCGCACCCGGACAGGTGAGGCGCAAAGCCCACGCAAAATACGAAGGAGTGGAAACCTTGTCGGCATCGATGAAAACCAGGTCGAACGGCCCCGCCGATTCGGCGGCCAGTGACGCCAGCGAGTCGGCGGCCGGACCGACGCGGATGTCCACGATTTCGCCCACGCCGGCGCGAACGACATGGGTCCGGGCGAGGGCTGCATAGGCGGGATTCAATTCGAGCGAAAGAAGCCTGCCGCCCGAGGGCATGCCGCGCGCGAGCCAGATCGTGCTATAGCCGCCAAGCGTCCCGATTTCGAGTATCCGCGTCGCCCCGCGCAGGCGGACGAGCTGCCCGAGCAGGCGACCCTGCGCGGGAGTGACATTGATCGCCGGCAGGCCCGCGGCGGCGCTCGCCTGCAGGATCCCGTCGAGCACAGGATCGGCCGGCAGCAGCGCGGTGTCGAAGAACCGCTCAACCGCCGCCCACGTATCCCGCTCCGAGCTCACCGGACGATCAATCCGGCAGGCGTTTGACGCGAATGTTCCGGTACCGCACGACGCTTTTGGGGTCGTGAGCCTGGAGCGCGAATGTCCCTTCGCCGATCTTGCGGCCAAACGCCGTCCCTGCCTGTGCGCCCGGCGGCTCGATGTATTGGGTGACGACCTTGCCATCGACCTTGATGGTGACGGTGTTGCCTTCGACGATGATCGTCTGGGTCCACCACTTGTTGTCCTCACAGGCCACGAGCCCGGTGTTGGCGACGTCGTACAGGCTGCCTGTGCGCTTCCAGTCGGAATGCGAAACATTGACCTGGGTCTCAAACCCGGCCTGCGGCCATCCGACCTCCTGATATCTGGTGTCGAAATAGATCCCGCCGTTCGAATGCGGTTCGGTCATCACCTCGACCCGGAGCTCGAAATTCTTGAACGGCTTCGGATCGCCAACGTAATAGAGGTGATTGCGCTGACCACGGGTGACGAACGCGCCGTCCTCGATTTTCCACGTGTCCGGATGCTCGGTGGCGGCTTTCCAGCCGTTGAAGGTCCTGCCGTCCATGAGCGAAACGAATCCCTCCTCGGTTTCGGCTCCGGACAAGGATAACGTTGCGGCAGCGGCGAGAAGCACGAAGGCCAGGGCGGGGGTTTTCATGGGGAATGGAAGGATGCCGCGGCGCACCGGGCCCGCGCAATGCCAAAGGTCCCGCGATCGAAATTTTCGGCCGACCGCGGCGCAAGACAGCGCGCCTTCGTTCCGGATTCCTGCCACCGACAAATCGCCCCGCCGGGCCGGAGCGTCTGATCCAGCCGCTCGCGGAGCGAAATTGAACGCGGGATCACATCGCTTTCGGCAGCGTGACGTCGTTCCATTCGATGCCGCGCGGATGGTTGCGCTTGTCCTTGTGCTGGCCATGCCGGCGGCGAAGGGCCTGGTCCACCTTGTCGATCAGGAGATCGACCGACTTGTGCATCTCCTCGGAGTCCGCCGTGCAATTGATGTTCGGGCCGCGAAGCTCCACATGGGCCTTGGCCACGAATTTGTGCGAGCGCTCGTGCTGCCGGTCGCATTCCAACTCCACCTTGATCCGCACGATGTGTTCCTCATGGCGGAACAGTCGTTCCACCTTCTCGGTCACGTAGTTTTTCAACGAGGGGGTGAGTTCGAGATGGATGCCGGAAACAGTCACCTCGTGAGCGCCATTGGGATTATTCATTGGGTTTCAATCAGGGTTGCGCCGGACGGGAAGCGTCCGGCCGGATCGGATGCGGGAAAAAAGCCGCGGGGCGCCAGGGCGCGACGGGGCCGCGAAAGCGCGGGGGAGAAGGAACCTGCGGCCATCGGCTTCGCCGACGCGACCGTCTTTCCCTGATGGAAAGTCCTTCATTCGACAAAAAAAGAATGTACGCCTCGGCTGCCTTTGCAAATCTTCTCGGCCGGAAGCCCGCATAATTATTTTTGAACGCACCGTCATGCTCGATCCCACCGAACCGATTGCGCCCCGCCGCGCCCCGCTGGTCGATCCGGCCCGGTTGCGCGACTGGATTCTGTTCGAGGACGAGCATCTTCTGGTGTTCGACAAACCCGGCTGGCTCGTGGTCCATCCCTCGAAGGAAGGACCCTGGTCGAGCCTCGCGGGGGCGGTGCGCGAAGGATTGGGCATCCAAACCATTCGTTTTGTCCATCGGCTCGATCGCGAGACGTCTGGAGTGATAATCCTCGCCAAGGATGAGGGGACCGGCAGCCGGCTGCAGAAAGCCATTGCCCGCCGGAGGATCGGCAAGACGTATGTGGCCATCCTCGAGGGCGAGCTCACGGCGCCGGTGGAAATCGACCAGCCCCTCGGGCCCGACCTTCGCGCCGGGGTGACGGTCAAGCAGCAGGTCGTCGCCGGTGATTCGGAGGGGGCCCAGGCCTCGGTCACGCGGCTCATTCCTTTGTCGTGTCGCGGCGGATACACGCTGGTGGGCGTCGATCTCGTGACCGGTCGCAAACACCAGATTCGCGCGCACGCGGAATGGCTGGGGCGCCGCGTCGCGGGCGACAAGCTCTACGGGCCCGATCCGCGGCTTTATCTGGAGTTTGCCCAGGAGGGATGGACGGCGCGGCACTCCGCGCTTCTTCCGCTCACGCGCCAGGCGCTGCATTGCGCGGCCATCGACTTGCGGTCCGCCGGAATGGACCATCGATTTGCGGCTCCGTGGCCGGCGGACCTGGCCCGGTTTGCCGCGCGGCAGATGCAACTTCCTCCCGGCGAAGCCCAAGGGATGATCGATCATTTCGTGGCGGGCCGGCAGGCGATGGAACCGGTTTTCCCGGAAGCCGGAACATGAGCAAGTTTCTTGCCTAACCGCGCCGACTGCGCGTTCTATCCCGCTCCCCATGCCGCCCGTCCGCGTCCGCTTTGCTCCCAGCCCCACGGGATTCTTTCACATCGGCAGCGCCCGCACGGCGCTGTTCAACTGGCTTTACGCCCGTCATACCGGGGGCGTGTTCATCCTGCGGATCGAGGACACCGACCAGGCGCGCAACAGCGAGGAGTTCCTGCGGCTGATCTACGACAGCATGAGATGGCTCGGGCTCGACTGGGACGAGGGCCCCGAGCCGGCGACCAATGGGCAGCGGGGCGCACACGGACCCTACCGACAGAGCCAGCGGGCGGAAACTTATCGCTCCTACCTGCAGATGCTGCGGGACGCCGGGCGCGCCTACGACAAGGATGGCGCTGTCTGGTTCAAGCTCGAGGGAGAACGCTACCGGACCTTCGACGATCACCGGAAAAAGGAGGTTGAGAAAGTGAAATGCGGTCCGGTCGTGATCGAGGACCAGGTTCGCGGGCGGGTCGAGCGGATGGAGGACGAGGATTTCGTGATCTTCCGCTCCGACGGAAACCCGGTCTTTCATTTCGTGAACGTGGTGGACGACATCGCGATGAACGTCACGCACGTCATTCGCGGCGAGGATCACCTTTCCAACACGAGCAAGCACGTCCGCCTTTACGAAGGTTTCGGCGCCCAGCCGCCAGTTTTTGCGCACATTCCCCTGATCCTGAAATCGCCGGAGATGGGGCCGGGCAAGATGAGCAAGCGCGACAAGGGTGCGTTGATCGAGGAGTACCGCCAGCGGTACTTCCTGCCGGAAGCGGTGGTCAATTATCTCTCGCTGCTGGGTTGGAATCCGGGCGACGACCGCGAGAAAATGCCGATAAAAGAGATCGAAAAATTGTTTGATTTCCCGGGCATCAATCAATCCAACGCAAAATTCGATTCGCGAAAACTTGATCACATGAACATGCTTTATACTTTAGAGGAGGATCGTGATCGTTATGTAGAAAATGCACGCGAGTTTGCCGATGAGCGGGGTAAGTTCCTCGAATCGCAGGCCAAGAAACTTGCCGAAAGCCATCCGGAAAATGCGAACATTGCTCGTGGGAACGCCGCTTTCCTGCGTGAAGCGGTTGCCGACGAAAGCTATTTCAGAAATGTTGTTAGTCTATTCAGAGCGAAGGGTTTTGGCACTGAGGCATTGTTCCCTTCAGACCCATCGAAGTCATTCTCTGATCTATTTTCTGCGACTGTTTATTTTTTCTCTGACGAGTATCCGATGAATCAAGAGGTGAAGTCGAAAGTCCTAGCCAAGGGCGACCCGAAGGCGCGCCTGGACGATCTTCTCCAAGCGCTTCCGGGCATGGATTTTTCCTCCGACCTGGCGATCGAAACTGCGATCAAGGACCTGGCGACCGCGAAAGGCCTCGGATTCGGGGACTACCAGGCGGTCGCGCGGCTGGCCGTGACGGGCACCAACGCAGGGCCCAGCATCACCAGCATTTTCCGGCTTCTCGGAAAGGTCCGCGTCGATCGCCGTTTGCGACAGTTTCGGGAGTCCGTTTGAGACCGAGGGGCGTAACCGGAATCGTCCCCATTCGTCACTTCTTTGTGCGAATGAAACATACTCTCCGTTATTGCTTCGTTCTGCTGGCGCTGGCGACCACCGGCCTGTTCGCCGAGGCCGCCGTTGAACCGATGCCCGCCGTCGCCAATGGCCACCACAGGACCATCAAGGTGGCCAGGAAGGGCCACCGGCGGCATCACCGGCATCGGAAGCACCACAGGCACTCCTGAGCCGGAACGATGCCGTAGGTGGGCGTCGGTCTCCGTACCGACGCTGATCGCCGATGTGGAAATCGGCGACCACCAAAGGACCTGTCGATCCTGGAGCAAAACCAGCTTCTATTGCCTCGTTACGGCTGAGGCTGCGTCGCGATCCGACCTCAACCAGCGCGCGGCAGCGCGGTTTCTTTCCTGGGAAGATGACAACGGCCTGCCGTGCGACCGCGGTCACTCGAGCTGTTTGCGGAAATCGGCAAACTGGCGCCGCAGATCGGCCAGTTCCGCTTTGAGCGCGACCACTTCCTTCTCCAGCGTCGCGACGCGATCGCTTTCCGCGGGAACCGCCATCTCGGACTGCTCCCCGTTTCCCGCTGCGGAAGCGATGGCCTCGCCCGCCAGCAACTGAGCATAGCGCGATTCCTTGGTCCCGGTTTGTCTCGGCAGGCACGCCACGAGGGGGACCGGTCGCGACGCCAGCGCCTGCAACACCGACTGGACGGCGGGCAAATCCGCGAATTCATGGAGTCGTCCGGTGCGGCCGCGAATTTCCCCCACGGTCTGCGGGCCGCGCAGCATCAGCACGCACATCACCGCCAGCTCCGGCGCCGGCAACTCCAGGACTTCGGCGGCCTGGTGGCCGTATTTCGAGACGCGAGCGACCGCTCCGCTCGAAACATAGGCGAGCCGTTTGTCGCGCAAGGATTCAACCGCCCGCCGCACTTCCGTCTCGCCCAGATTCATGACCGGATCGCGGTTGTTGATCTGGTTGCAGGCGTTCGTCAGCGCATTCAGCGACAGCGGATAGTATTCCGGTGTCGTTACTGCCTTTTCGATCAAGGCGCCCAGCACGCGCATCTCCGATTGGTCGAGAACGAGTTTTTCCATGAGGGGAGGGGCGGCCGCGGCGCGGCCCGCGGTTTCCGGACGGGATTACCTCGCCCAGGTGTCCTTCAACGTAATCGTGCGATTGAAAATCAGCCTCGTGGAGGGATTGCCGTCGCCCGCGGCTGATTCCGGATCGAGCACGAAATAACCCAGGCGCTCGAACTGGAAGCGGTCGGTCGGCCCGGCCTTCAGCAGGGACAGTTCGATCCGTGCCGTGACGACCTCCAGCGAGTTCGGGTTCAGGTGCTCCATGAACTTTCCGTCGGCATCCGGCTCGGCCACGTTGAACAGACGGTCGTAGAGCCGGACCTCGGCCGCGGCCGATTGCGTTGCGCTCACCCAATGGATGGTGCCCTTGACCTTGCGGTCGGCGTTCGGAGCCCCCGCCCGGGTCGAGAGATCGGCGGAGCAACGAACCTCGATCACCTTGCCGGCGGCGTCCTTCACCACCTCGTCGCATTTGATGATGCAGCCATACTTGAGGCGCACGTCGCCACCCGGCTTCAGCCGAAAATATTTTGGCGGCGGGACCTCGGCGAAATCGTCCTGCTCGATGTAAACCTCGCGCGTCAGCGGGATCGGCCGCTTCACGGGATTATCGCCCTGCGGATTGTCGACCGCCTCGCAGGGGACGGTCTCGCCCTCGGGAATGTTGGTGAGGACAACCTTCAATGGACGCAGGACCGCGAGACGGCGGATCGCCGCCGGGTTGAGTTCCTCCCGGACCGCGTGCTCGAAGAGCGCGGTGTCGCTCACCGAATCGTACTTCGTGACGCCGATGACGGCCGCGAACCGGCGGATGGCGCTGGCCGGAATGCCGCGGCGCCGCAGGCCGGAGAGCGTGGGCATCCGGGGGTCGTTCCAGCCCGAGACCTTGCCACCC
>DASYDZ010000053.1:0-19376 GCA_036499305.1 Candidatus Didemnitutus sp. | reverse complement strand
CAGGGCGCAGATCGTCCAGCGGTAACGCGTGGCGCGGGGGGTCGACGAGGCGGTCATGAATGGGCGGGGGCGGCCGGCGCGGGTTTTTCCGCCGGGCGGGAGTTGCGGCTGCGACCGGCATGTTCGGGCGCAATCGTGACGCGGTCGAATTCAATCTGTCCCGCCCCGGAGACCACCTCGGACGTCTGCACGCCGGCAAACGAGCAGTCCGTCAGCCGGATCCCGTCGATCGTCGCCCCGGGAAAGCCCGCGATCCACAGCACGCGCGGGCTCGATGCGCTGGTCACGTGGTCGAGCTGGATGTTGCGCACCACCGGCGGATGGTCGCCGTGCGCACCCTCCTCGTAGAGAAGATCCACCGTCAGCACGGACTCCGCCACATGGCCGATCCGGATGTTGCGCAGGAAGACGTTTTCGATGATCCCGCCGCGCCGCGCGTTCGACTTGATCCGCAGCGCGCGATCGAGTTCAGGGCTGTCCATGGTGCAATCCTCCGCAAAGACATTCCGGCAATCACCTGAAACCTCACTGCCGATCACGACCCCGCCATGGCCATTGGCCATCGTGCAATTCCGGATCACGAGGTTTTCCGCGGCCACGCCGACGCGCCGGCCATCGTTGTTCCGGCCCGATTTGATGGCGATGCAGTCGTCGCCCGTGGCGAACACGCACCCCTCAATGAGCACGTCCTGCGAGCTTTCGGGGTCGCAGCCGTCGTTGTTCGGCCCGTCCGAATCGATGTGCACCCCCCGCACCACGACATTCGTGCTCAGCACCGGATGAATCTCCCACATGGGCGAGCGCAGAATGGTCACCCCCTCGATCAGCACATTCCGGCACCGATACGTCTGGATGAAATTCGGGCGAAGGAAATGGCCGGCGCCGAAGACGCGGTCGGCGACAGGCACGCCTTGTTCCCCGAGGTCGTTCAGATGGTCGCGGTCGGCGCGATCGCGACCGGAGCCACGCCGGGTCCAGCTCCACCAGTTTGCGTCCGACGCCTGGCCGTCAAGCGTCCCCTCGCCCGTCACCGCGACATCGGTCTCGTCGCAGGCGTAAACGAAGGACGAATAGTTCATGCATTCGACCCCCTCCCAGCGCGTGAACACGGTCGGATAGGCGGCCGGGTCCGTCGAGAATTTCAGCACCGCACCGTGTTCGAGATGCAGGTTCACGTGGCTCCGCAGCCGCACGGCGCCGGTCGGCCAGTCGCCGGGGGGAACCACCACCCGTCCACCCCCGGCCTTCGCACAGGCCGCGATCGCCGCGTTCAGCGCCGCGGTGGCGTCGGCGCCCGCCTGCGCGCCGAAATCGGTGATCGGAAAATCCTTCGCCGGAAAATCGGGTGCATGGATTTGTGCGAGGATGGCGGGAAGCGACGACCAGCCCGTGACGCGCATCGGCGCGCCGGTGGATGCGAAAAGTCGTTCCACCTCAATCCCGGCGAGGATGAAGGCGCCCGTGCCCTTGGCATCGTTATCCACCACGGGCTCGCTGACGTAATAGTCGAACGAGCCGTCGCGCGCGCGCCCGGCGGCATTCGTATATCCGAGCCCGACACCCTGAACAATGGTGGTCATGCGCCACGAATGATCGGGGTTTTCGCGCATGAAGTCGTGCACCAGACCCGCGTAGCCACGGCGGATGGCGGCCTCGTATTTGTCGCGCGGCAGGTAGCCGCGGTTGACGGCCTTCGCGAGCGCGTAGACGAACATCGCCGAGGCCGACGACTCGAGGTAGTTACCCTTCCGCGCGCCTTGGTCGGTGACCTCCCACCATTCGCCGGTCGCGGGATCCTGCCAGCGGACGAGCCCCTGGGCGACCCGGTCGAGCACCGAGACCACCCGGTCAACCTCCGGATGCGAGGCGGGCAGATAATCGAGCACGTCCACGATCGCCATCGCGTACCACCCGATCGACCGGCTCCAGAAGCTCGGCGAGACACCGGTTTTCGGATCGGCCCAGCTCTGGGCGTGCGCCTCGTCCCACGCGTGCCAGTACAGGCCGGTTTTCGGATCATAAAGATGCTCGTCGATGAGCAGTATCTGGCGGCAGACCTCGTCGAGGTCCGCCGGCTCGTGGTACATCGATCCATACTGCGCGAGGAAGGGCGACGCCATGTACACGCCGTCGAGCCACATCTGGTGCGGATATCGCTTCTTGTGCCAGAAGCCGCCCTCCGATGTCCGGGGCTGGCCCTGCAGTTGCTCCCGCAGCGAGCGCACCGCCGTCAGGTAGTGCTCGTCCGGTTTCATGGCCAGCGCGGCAAGGAGCACCTTCCCGGCATTGATCATGTCCAGATTGTAGTCGTCGATGCGGTAGTGCGCGATTCGACCGTCCGGCCGCACGTGGGAGCCGATGGCGCGAAACGCGTAGTCGCGATAGGCTTCGTCGCCGGTCGCCTCGCTCAGCCGCACCAGCGCCAGCGCCAGGACGGCGGGAGTGTAGTCCCAGCGGGCCTTGTCGTGGCCCTCCTCCAGCGAGTCGCCGAGGCGCGTCATTTCCGAATGCGCCAGGCGCTGCGACCACTCGCGCGGCGTGGCGCCGTCGAAGGCCGGAACCTCGGCGCTGTGAAGCCGGGCGACCGTCGCCAGGACCAGCAGCGCAGCGAAACCGTGGATGGCGCGCATGGGTCAGGGCGTCGCCGTCACCGTCACATGAAGCGGCGATCTCCGGCGCGCGGCAAAATCGGCCAGGTAGGCCTCCCACTCCGGTGCGGTTTTGAACTGTCCGGCCTTGTCCCAGCCACCGCCCGCATAGTAGCGCAGGGTTTCGCCCGTCTTCACCCTCGCCAGGATGAGAACGTCGTTCGCGGTCTCGGCAAATCCGGCGAACGTCGCGCCCGGATCAAGCAGCACCGCGGTGCCGAGATTGCCGTCGACCGGATCCTTGAACTCCTCCCACAGGCTGATCCGCCGCGTGGCCTCGTCATGCGACACGGACACCTTCGCCTTCTTCGCATGCCTGGTCAGTCCGATCGCCACGGTGAGTTCGCCGTCGGATCCGCGGGCCGGGCGGAACAAGAACGTGCTCGCATAACTGTCGAGGTTGCTGCCCGCGTCGACTGTCACGCGCTTGGCTTCGCTCACCATGACGCCGTTGCCGGTTTCCCAGACGTTGCCCGCATCCCATGGTTCGTAGTCGAGCTCGAAGTCGGCATGAATCGGACCGTTCGCAAAAATCTTCCACGCGTGGTAATTCCGCGAGACATGCAGTTCCTGGCCGTCCCAGATTCCGGTGCCGCCGAGTCCGCGGTACGTGCCGACATCGTACATGTCGAGTCCCTCGCCGGTGTCGGTGTGCAGCCCGTCGTGGCCCTTGTGGTACCAGCCGTCGACGACGAGGTAGTCCACGCGCTTGGACCAGAAATCGATTCCGCTGCTGGTCATCTGGTCCTTGGTGGCGGAAGGCAGTTCCAGTCCGGGGCCATAGGCGCGGTGGGCCATGCGGTCGTTTTCCCACGCAAAATCGTCGAAGCGTTCCGGAACGTAGCGCGCCGCGACGCGCGACGGGAGCGGGGCGCGCGGATGCGCCCGTTTCTCGACGGAGAAACCCGCCGATTTCTCACCGGCCGCAAAATCATGCTGAAAGATCAGTTCGTCGTAAACCTGGGGCCCCTTGTGGACGTGGCGGAATGCGGTCACCTGCGACGGCACCAGCGCACCCGCCGCATCCCGGACATCGACCTGGTCGAACACCAAACCCGATAGCCGCGGCCCGATCTCGGACCAGGGCACGTTGACAACCTCCCCCGGGCGGGCGCCGGCATCGTCGCGCGCGACCGTCAGGGTAAGTTTTTCAGCCGCCGAAAGCAGCGTCGCCGCGCCGAAGGCGCCGGCCAGGATCAGGGACGTGGGTTTCATGAAAGGAGCGGAAAGGGAGCATGATCAGCGGGCGAGCCAGCCGCCGTCCACGGCGAGGGTGAAGCCGTGCACGTAGCGGGCCGCATCGGAGGCGAGAAAAACCACGGCGCCCTTGAGATCGTCGGGCTCGCCCCAGCGGCCGGCGGGGATGCGCTCGAGGATGGCCTGATTGCGCGCCTGGTCCGCCCGGAGCGGCGCGGTGTTGTCGGTCGCCATGTAGCCCGGGGCGATCGCGTTGACGTTGATGTGGTACGGGGCGAGCTCGTTCGCCATGAGCTTCGTCAGGCCGTGGAGCGCGCTCTTCGCGGCCGTGTAGGACGCCACGCGGATGCCACCCTGAAAGGAGAGCATCGAGGCGACGTGGATGATGCGGCCGCCGGCCCGACGCGCCACGAGCTGCCGGGCAAAACACTGGCTCAGGCGGAACGCCGCGTCGAGGTTCACGTCCATCACCTCGCGCCAGTCCGCCTCCGTGAAATCGAGGAATGCGCCGCGCCGAATGATGCCGGCGTTGTTCACGAGGATGTCGGCCGAGCCCAGACCCTGCACCGTGAGGTCGACGATCCGGCGGGCGGCGTCGCGGGCGGCGACATCGGCCTCCACGGCGAGGCCGCGACGGCCCAGCGACTCGACCTCGCGGAGGGTGCCCGCCAGATCGCCGCGGGCGACGAGCGCCACGTCGGCTCCGGCCTCGGCGAGTCCACGGGCGAGTGCGGCCCCGAGCCCGCGCGACGCCCCGGTCACAATCGCGACCTTGCCGTCGAGACGAAAGCTGTCGAGCACCCCGGCCATGCGGTCAGCGGAGCTCGCCGACAGGAGCCGGGTCCATGTCGGCAAATTCCTGATTTTCGCCGCCCATGCCCCAGACAAACGAATAGGCGGACGTGCCGGCCCCGCAATGGATCGACCAGGGCGGCGAGAGCACGGCCTCGCTGTCGTGGATGACGAGGTGGCGGGTCGCCTGCGGTTCGCCCATGAAATGAAACACGGCCTGCCCGGGCGACAGGTTGAAGTAGAGGTAAACCTCGGAGCGGCGCAGGTGCGTGTGCGGGGGCATGGAGTTCCAGACGTTGCCGGGCTCCAGGCGGGTGACACCCATCACGAGCTGGCACGTGGCCACGGTACCCGGATGGATCAGGCGGAAAAGCGTGCGCTCGTTCGAACTATCGCGCGAACCCAGGCGCTCGCCGCGCGCATCCTTGATCGCGACGTGGGCATTTGGGTGGCCGGTGTGGGCCGGATACGAAAGAAGCCAGAACCGGGCCGGATTGGCGGAAGCCACGGAGGCCAGCGACACGGCGCGACCGCCCCGTCCCAGATAGAGGGCGTCGTTCGGGGCGAGCGCAAAGTCGCGGCCGTCGACGGTGACGATTCCCGCGCCGCCGAGGTTGACGAGGCCCGCCTCGCGCCGCTCGAGGAAATAGGCCGAGCGCAGTCCCTCGGGATTCGGCAGCGCCAGAGGCTCGTCCACCGGCACCGCCCCGCCGACCACGGTCCGGTCGGTTTCCCACCAGCGCAGGTTGATCTCGCCCGGCTGGAACAGGCCGGTCGCGAGAAAATGGCGCCGAAGCTCCTCCGTGGAAAAAGTGGCGGAGAGGCGGGCAAGCGCGTTGGGCTGGAGATTCATGATGGAAACGTCACCGACAATGGCGAAAGCGGACCCGCAGGCCAGCCCGTGATTTCGACACCCCGGTCCGGCCGGCCGCCAGGGGCCGGCGGACCGGATCGAAGCGGGGCGCGGCCGCCTAGAAGGTGCCCTTCACGCCCATCGTGAGGGCCGTGCCGAACATTTCGCGACGATAGAGGTGGGCGTAATCCGGGGTGAGGTTCGGGGCATAGCGCAGGTCATCCTGCGGCGTGTTCGTCAGATTGCGGCCGTTGAAGAACAGGGAGACATGCTTGCCGACCCGGTACTCGAAGTTCGCGTCGAGGTAGAGGCGCGGCGCAAAGTACTCGTTGTACGTCACGCCGTTCACCGTGGTGGGAGCGTCCCTCTCCTGCCCGCGATAGTTCCAGTTCAGCTTGATCCCAAAGCGGCGGGTGTCGTACGAGAGACCCCAGTTGATCGTCTCCGAGACAAACGCGCTGAAGTCGGCGTTCGAGGAGCCCTTGAGCCAGAGGCCCGTCAGGTTGGCGAAGACCGAGAAGTTCTTCAGCCAGTCCGCCATGCCGTCGATGTTGGCCAGGGACTGCTGGTAGTTGAGCTCGATGCCGTTCACGCGGGCGGAACCCACGTTGATCGGTGTCGTCACGATGTCGTTGTTGGTGATGTAATCCTGCGAATTCGGCACGCCGAGGTCGTCGAGCACCACCTTGGCCGCGGGGCCGGTCAGGTTCGACGAGCCCCAGAAGTTCGAGAAATCCTTCCGGAACGCGCCCACCGACACGACGCCGACGTGGCTGAAATAATACTCGAGCGAGAGATCGTAGTTGTTCGCCTCCTCGGCGACGAGCGCCGGATTGGACACCTTGATCGTCTGGCCGGTCAGCGTGCTGTCCGGCAGGGTGATGTTCGGGACGACGTTGCCGATGTCCGGCCGGCCCACCGCGCGGTTGTACGAGGCGCGGAAGAGCAGGTTGTCCGTGATGTTGTAGGTCGCGTTCACGCTCGGATAGGCGCCCGAGTAGTCGTTCGTCGCGTGTGAGCCGCGGCGCACGTATGTGGTGGTGGCTCCGACCTTCTGCACGAGCGGTCCCCAGCCTTCGTCCCGCGTGTCCTCAAAACGCACGCCGTAAACCAGGCGCAGCCTCTGGTGCAAAGCCGAGCTGTCACCCATGACGTAGGCGGCCGCGATCTGTTCCTTGAACAGCAGCGAACCAAGCACCTCGTTCTGCGCGTTGGCCGCCGTGGCCGGCGTGAACAGGCCCGGGTTCGTCTTGTAGAGATCATACAGCTTCACCTGGCTCGGCCACACGACCGGGTACTGCGGAATGTATGGCGGCAGCACGTCGTATGTCGTGTCCGCCAGGCCAAAGTTGTTGACCGCTCCGGCCAGCGCCAGGGCGCCCGCCGGCGTCCAGTCGATCTTGTAGCTCTCGACGTCGCGGGTTTCGAACTGATCCTGGACGCCGATCTTGATCGTGGTCGGGATGGTGAGATCGAAGGTCCGCTTCACATTCGCCTGGGCCGTCTTGATGATGTCCTCGGCGGCGACGGGATTGTTCTCCACCTTGGTGATCTTGTAGTTCGGGTTCCGCACGTCGAAGACATTGCCGAGGGTGTCCTTGCCGGTCTTGTCGAGGACGGTGATCGTCTGCGGATTCACGCCGTTGTAGTTGGAATAGTCCACGGTCGTGGTCGCGATCTGGTAGGTGACCGCGCTGAAGTAGCCTTCCTCGCCGTCATGGTAATGGGCGGAGGCGTGCGAGTAGTTGGCGCTGGCATTGAAGGCCCAGTCCTTGCCCGTATGCGTGAATTCGGTGCCGAGATTCCAGGTGACGCCGAATTTGTTGCGGAAGCTCGAGCCGAAGGTGACGTTGCCCTTGCCGAGCGCGCCATTCGTCGAGGTGGGCGAATAGCCGATCGGGGGCACCGCCCCGGTGTCGAAGTTCATGTTCCGGTTGCCGAAGAAATTGTTGTAGAAATTGTCCTGGGCCCGGAACGACAGCACATCGTTGTCGGAGATCTTCCAGTCGGCCGTGAACTCATACGCCTTGCGGTGGGTGGTCTTCGGGCCGTCCTGCATGGTGTATTTCTCGAGGAACGGATTGGTGGCGAGTCCCGCGGGCAGCGGCGCGACCGTGGCGAGCGTGCCGTTCGAGGCCCACTGCGGGTTGGAACGGTACTGCGGATTGAAGATATTCGAATCGAGCGCGCTGAACGTGACGCCGAACTTCTTGTTGATCGGCAGGGCGAGCGTGAGGTCGAAGCTGGGCAGCGCCTTGTGGCTGGTGGTGTCGCTGCTCAGGCCCGGGCTCGCCTGCAGGCTGGTGTTGCGGGCGTTCATGGCCAGCAGCACGTCATAGCTGAGCTGCGGGTGGGTGTACTCGAACGCGCTTTTGCTGACGAGATTCAGCGACCCGCCGAGGGCGTCCGCCGGAAGGTCCGGCGTGCGCGCCTTCACGACCTCGATGCGCGCCGCGTTGTTGATGGAGATCTGCTCCAGTTCCACCGTCCGGGTGCCGCCACCGGTCGCGGAATAGGCGATGGTGCCGGAGTCCGCGCTCGCGATGCGGGAGCCGTCGAGCATGATCGAGGTGTACTGCGAGCCGACGCCGCGCACCGAGATGTTGCGCACGTCCGAGGCCGTGTAGCCCACGCTGATGCCGGGCAGGAATTTCACGAATTCGCCGACGTTGCCCTCGGTGATGTCGCCGAACTGGTCGGTGGCGACGACGGTCTTGATGTTGGGTGCGAAGCGCTGCTCGTTGACCGAGATCGAGCGCTGGTCGGTGTCGCGGTTCGCCGCGACCACGAACGCGTCGAGCGTGATGACGCGGCCGTATTCGCGTCCGGTGCCGGTGAGATTGAAGTCCAGGGTGACCACCTGCCCCGCCGTGACGGTCACCGGGAGGGTCGACTCCGTGAGTCCGGTGTAGAAGGCGGTGACCTTCTGCGCGCCGGTCGCCACGCCGGTCAGGCGGTATTCGCCGAACTTGTTCGTGTAGACGACCTGGTTCCCGTCGACGAGCGTGATGCGGGCGTTTTCCAGGTAGGTGCCGTTGTCGGCATTGAGGACGCGGCCGTGCACCTCGCCGGTGGCGGCGGCATCGGCGCCGAAGGCGGGAACGGACAACACAAACGCGATCAAGCCGGCCAGCAGGCCGGTCCAGCGGACGCCGGGGTGACGGCGGGCACGGCCATTACGCGTGCCGAAGCGGAGGCATTTTTCGAGGTTCACAACAGGCATGGGTTGGGGTTGGGGTCACGTGCCGCGGTCAATCGACGCGCGACAAAACGGAAAGCGGGTTCCCGGGGGGAAAGAGGAATGGGGTGGCAGGCGGGGTGGGCGCTGCGGCCGGAGGTTGGGGTGACCGGCGCCGCGAAGTTCACTAATGAACTTGCCATTCATATTTGAACATCGTATTCCGAGCCGCAACAAAAAAATCGCCGGACCGTCCGACCTCCCCATTCTTTCCCCGTGCGCCCCACCTCCGCCGCCCCTGCCGCCGAATCACTCGAGCGGTACGTCATTCCGAATCTCCGCAACGCCTGCCGGATCCTGAAGTCCCTCAGCGACCGGACCGACGGCCTCAAGGTCGCCGACCTCGCACGCGAGCTCAAGCTGCCCGTGACCACGACGCTCCGCATCATGGCCACCCTTCAACTCGAGGGCTTCGCCCGCAAGGAGGAGGGCCGCTTTTTCCTCGGCTCCGTCCTGATTCACCTCGGGAACGCCTCCCTCGCCGGAGTCGAGATCCGCGACGCCGCCCTCCCCGTCCTCCAGGCGCTGACCGCGCGCACGGACGAGACCTCCCATCTCGCCGTCCCCTGCGACGACCGCGCGTTGATCGTTGCGGTGCAGGACAGCCCCCACCCGCTGCGCGCCGCCTCCCGGCCCGGCTTCCTCGCCGAACTCCATTGTTCCTCGACGGGAAAGACCTTTCTCGCGTTCCTCCACCGCCACCGCCTCACGCAGCTCTATGCCCGCGCCAGGCCCACCCGGCGCACCGAGTATACGACCACGACGTTCGCGGCGATCGCGCGCGAGGTCGAGGTCACGCGCAAGCGCGGCTACAGCCTCGACGACGAGGAATTCAACCTCGGCGTGCGCTGCCTCGCCGCCCCGGTGTTTTCCTCCGACGGCGCCGTCGTCGCCGCCATCGGCATCACGGCCGCCGCCGTCCGCTTCACCCGCGAGCGCGTTCCCGAAATGGGCGCCGCCGTCCGGGGCGCCGCGGCGGAACTTTCCGGCCAGCTCGGCTATCACGGGCCGCATTCGTGAGTTTTCCCATGCCTCCGGCTCCGTTCCAAGCCCTCGCCGCGTCGGGTCAATCGCTTCCGCCGGCTGAGGTCGCCGACCTCGTCGCCCGCGCCTGCCCGCCCGATGACCATCGCGGTCGCCGCATCCTGCTGATCATTCCCGACGGCACGCGCACCGCGCCGATCGGCCTGATGTTCAAACTTCTGCATGCCCGTCTCTCGCCCGTGGCCGCGGCGTTCGACGTCATGATCGCCCTCGGCACCCATCCGCCGATGTCCGACGAGGCCATCAACGCCCGCGTCGAGATCTCCGCCGCGGAACGCGGTTCGACCTACCGCGGCGTCCGCTTCCTGAACCACCATTGGGACGATCCGTCCGCGCTGCGGGACCTGGGCTCGATCCCGGCGGCGGAGATATCCCAACTCACCGGCGGACGCTTCGCGATGGACGTGCCCGTCCAGATCAACCGCCACCTTTTCGAATACGATCGCATCATCATCTGCGGGCCCGTCTTTCCCCACGAAGTCGTCGGATTTTCCGGCGGCAACAAATACCTGTTTCCGGGCGTGGCGGGCCCCGACATCCTGAATTTCTTCCACTGGCTCGGGGCCGTCGTCACGAACCCGATGATCATCGGCAACAAATGGACGCCCGTGCGCCGCGTGGTCGACCGCGCGGGCGCGATGGTGGCGCTGGCAAAATCGTGCTTCTGCCTGGTCGTCACTCCGGGCGGAGCGCTGGCGGGGGTCTTCGCCGGCTCGCCGGAGCAGGCCTGGGATGCCGCGAGCGACCTGTCGCGCGACCTGCACATCGACTACAAGGACCGGCCCTTTCACACGGTGCTCTCCTGCGCGCCGCCGATGTACGACGAACTCTGGGTCGCGGGCAAATGCATGTACAAGCTGGAGCCGGTCGTGGCCGACGGCGGCGAACTGATCATCTACGCACCGCACCTGCACGAGGTCAGCGTGACCCACGGCGAGCACATCCGGCGCATCGGCTATCATTGTCGCGATTACTTCCTCGCCCAGTGGGACAAGTTCAAGAACGAGCCCTGGGGCACCCTCGCCCACTCGACCCACGTCCACGGAATCGGCACCTACGACGCCGCGACCGGGATCGAGACGCCGCGCGTGCGCGTCGCGCTCGCCACCGGTTTGTCCGAGGCGCAATGCCGCGAGATCAATCTCGGCTACCGCGACTGGCGGTCCATTGACGTCGAATCGTACGCGAATCGCGAGGACGAGGGGGTGTTCCTCGTCCGCAAGGCGGGCGAGCGTCTCTATCACCTGCGTCACAAGCCGCAATGGGCCGGCGGGGCCTGACCCGAGGTATCCGCCGGGCCACTATGTGCTCGACCGTCCGGCCCTTTCCGGGCAGCTTGCGCCGGCAATATGGCCGCGAAGGAATGGCATTACGCCGAGGGTAGCGAACGAAAAGGTCCGCTGGCGGAAGCTGAAATCACGGAAATGGTGAAATCCGGCCGGCTGGCCGCCGACGTGTTGGTGTGGAATGCGGATCTTCCCGCCTGGAAAGCCGTGCGGGAGACCACGCTCGCCGCGTCGCTGCCCGCGGGCTCGGGTCCGCTCGTGTGCATCATCACAGGCAGGACCTTTCCCGCCGAACAGATGATCCGCACGGAGCACGGTTGGGTTTCGGCCGAGGGCAAGGACGTCTACTACCAGTGTCTGCGCGAGGGCGTGCCGCTGCCGGTCGGCGCCGGCCTCGTCAACGCGCGCGCCGACGGGAAGCGCATCGTGGTGCCGGTGGCCAATCCGCGCCTGCCCACCCGGTGCGTGAAGACCAACCAGGCGGCCACGTTTCCGCAGACCAAGACCCGGACGCTTTACTGGTATCCGCCGCTCATCGCGCTGACTTTTCTGCTCAGCTTCCTGATTTTCCTGGTGTTGTACCTCGTTCTCCGGAAGCCCCTGAAAATCGAGATTCCGCTGACCAAGGCCGGCAAATGGCAGATCGTGCGCAACGGCTTCATCACCCTCGGCATCATCGTGAGCGGAATTGCCTTCATGTTCCTGGCGAACCTCTGGGGCGCCTGGCCGATCTTTGCCGGGCTCGCCATCATCGTGGGAGGCTTCGTGTTCGGCGTGCTCAAGGGCGGCGTCCTGCGCATCACCAAGATGAAAAATGGTGAGGCGTGGCTCGCGGGGGCGTCGCCGGAATTCCTCGCCTCGCTTCCGGCTTATCAGCCGCCGGCCTGAGCCCCGGCCCTCGTCCGGTAATATTCGCTCCGGTCGGTTCCTCTCACCGCCTGCCGCCCGGCCAGTCCGGCGTGCGGTGCCCGCCCATGAAGACTTTTCCGACGGCAGTCGCATTTCCGGCTTTTCACCCGGCCGCTTCCGTCGCAGCCAACGCGGCACCGCGTCCGCCATCCGGCCACGCCGGCCGCCTTTGATCCGACAGGCTTGCTCCGCCGGGGAGCGCATGGTGCAATGAATTCATGAACCGACTTCTACCCTGGCTGCTCGGAGTCTCCCTGCTCGCCGGCTGCGCGACGGCCCCGACCCCCGAAAAATCGTCCGCCGCGCTTGCCATCCCCGCCACCGATGCCGGCCTTCCGGGTGTCGGCCCGATCCGGCGCTATGATTGGTTCCAAAAACTCTGGCAGGACCGGCGCACCCAGTGGGCGCACCATCTTTCCGAAGACCAGGGCGCGGTGGTTTTCCTGGGCGATTCGATCACCCAGGGGTGGGGCGATGATTTCAAGCACCTGTTCGATGGGATGAAACTCGCCAACCGCGGCATCAGCGGTGACACCACGCGCGGCGTCCTGATCCGCCTTCGCGAAGACGTGATCGACGTTCATCCGAAGGCGATCGTTCTCCTGATCGGCACCAACGATCTCGATGAGCATGGCACGCCGGAGATGTGCGCCGAAAACATGAAGCTGATCCTGGCGGAGCTGCATCGCGGCCTGCCGCGCACCCCGATCATCCTGTGCCAGGTATTCCCGAGTTCGCCGTCCAAGAATCGTCCGCCCGAGGCGATCAAGAAGATGAACTCGCTGTATCTCCAGCTCGTCAAAGGCGACCGGCGCGTCATCTATCTCGAAACCTGGCCGCTGTTCGCCGATCCGACCGGGAATGCGAAGTTGGAGGAAATGCCCGACCTGCTGCACCCGAATGCCATTGGTTACGCGAAGTGGGCCGCGGGGCTGCGCCCGGTGTTCGCCACGCTGGGCCTGATCGAAACTGCACCCGACCTGTTCGTGCCCGAAGCGGGCTTCAACAGCCTGTTCAATGGCCGCGATTTGTCCGGCTGGGGCTACCGGCCGACGACACCCGACGACGTCCGCAACGCGAAGCAGTGGCAGGCACGTGACCCGAATGCCGCCGCGTGGCCGGTGGTCAGCAGGGCCGTTTCCTTCGACGGCCTCACGAGCACGCCCGATGGACGCTACGTGGCCAAAAACGGCCGGTTGATCGTCACCACCCCACCCGAGTACCGGAAAATCCAGAAGCTCTCCACCACGCGGGACTTTCCGACCAATTTCATCCTCAAGCTCGAGTTCCGTGCCACGCCCAACACCGACAGCGGCGTTTTCATCCGCGAGCCGCAACTCCAGTGCCGCGACTACCTCATCGCGGGGCCGTATATTCTCCTGAAGAAATACAAGCCGCAGGATTGGAACGAAATCGTCGTCACCGTCCGCGACGGCAAGGCGCATTGCGAATGCAACGGCGAGCTGCTCGAGGACGCGATGCCCGTGCCCGCAACCGGTCCCATTGGCCTTGAGGGCGATCGCGGACAGATGGAGTACCGGCGCATCCGCCTCCGGGAGTTGCCCTAAGCCAGAGGGAAACGATCGCTGGCGAACGACTGCATGGGGGCGGGATTTCCCGCCCTGAGCTTGTCGAACGGGCCATATCCCGCCAAGACCGGCGGCATTAGGAGAGGCCGCCTACAACACGACGCGTTGAGGAGAATCCTTCGGTCGTCCGCGAGATTCGTGACATCGGCATCTGGCATTCGTCGTTCAGGTCTGACCGCCGGGACATTGCATTCACGGAAAATCGAGCCATCGTTGTCACTCTCATGCCGACATCGTACGAAACGCTCCGCGCCGACATCATTATCGCCGTCAAGGCCCGCGACACCGCCACCGCCGTCGCCCTTCGCACCGCCGACGCCGCCATCCAGCGCGCCGCGATGGACGCGAACAAGCCGATCGACGATCCTCTCGTCATCGCCACGATGCGCAAGTCGGTGAAGAATCTCGTCGACGCCCGGACCGAATTCGAGAAAGCCGGCCGGGCCGACCTCGTCGCCGCCAACACCACGGAAATCAAGCTGCTGGAGAAATACCTGCCGCAGGGGCTGGATCCCGCCAAACTCGAGGCGTTGATCGTCGAGACGATCGCGGCCACCGGTGCGACTTCGAAAAAGGAAATGGGCAAGGTCATCGGCGCGCTGAAGCAGCGACCGGAGGCCCCGCTGATCGACTTCGGCGCCGCCAGCAAGGTCATCCAGTCGAAGCTGCCGTAGGTTTCGACCGCTCGCCGCGCATGTAGCCGGGTCCGCAGGGCCCGGTGCATTGTGTTAACGAATCGCCACAAGCCACCGAGGTCTCGCGCCCTCGGCTACAACAATCGTCCGGATCGCCTGTAGCAGGGCCCGGTTTGCCGCCCGACGATCACGCGTCCGCCGCCTGGTCGCCCCGTGAGAATCGCGCCACGATCCAGTCCGGAATTTTGTTCAGCCGCAGCAGAAATGCGCCGTAGACCACCGCGAGGCCGATCAGGCAGCCGTTGCCGAGCAGGTGATAGGTCAGGCGGATCCGGCTGTGCGTCCAATGGTAGTCGCTCATGAGAATGTTCATGTCGCCGCCCGCATCATCCTCTCCGTTGATCATCGAGCCCATCGGGATGTCCTCGAGACCATGATACACGTCGCGCCAGCGCAGATAGATGTTGAGGAAACAACTGGCGCCGAGAAACAGGAACACGTAGCGGCAGGCACCCCAGCGAAACTTCTCCGGGAGCTGGACGAAGAAAAACGCCATCGCAAGAGCGCTCAGGTAGAATTCGCCGCCCACGCCGCAGAAGGTCCAGTAAAACTGCTGCTCGGGCTGCGTGAGGCGCCAGGTCATGACAAACTGGAGCAACGCAATCCCCACCGCCGCCACCATCGGCCAGACCTTTCTTTCCCGCCAGCCGGCCACGAACAGGATCGCCAGCAGGAGCAGCAATCCGAAATAGACCATCGGCGAATACGGCGGCTCGATCGCCGTCCACCCGATCGGCAACGGCAGCGCCCGGCGCCCGCTCAGCCACGCCGCGGTTGCGTGGCCGAATTCATGCACCCAGATGTGGAAGCCCGCGAGGAGAGAGCCGAGCGGACTGACATTGGCGAGCCACGCGAGCGCAACCACGAGTGGCGGCACGAAGGCATTGACCTTCCAGTTGTCGAACGCGAGCAGCGCCGGCCCGTCCGCCTCCGGTCCGCGGGGCGCGATGATCGGCGGCGGAAGTATTCCCGTCGGGCGCCGGCCTGCTTCGCCGGCCACGGGCACGCGCGGCAGGCCCGTCCGCCCCCGTCCGTCGCGAATCTTCAGGTCGGCGGCCACCCGGTCGTGGGCCCGACGCAGGTTGTCCCGCGCGGCCTCGTCGACGCCCTTGATCAAGGCGAAGTTCTTTTTCAGGTAGGCCCGCTCAAGCTCATCCGCCGTGCAACCGGGCTGCAATCCCAGTGCCGCATAGCTCGCGCCGATGTCGGGACCGTCCATCACCGCAGGATGGCAGCCGGCCAGCCTCGTGTCCAGCCGGGGCCGCCACCACCGCCAATGCCAAACGTAACACTACCGGAGTTGCACCGGCCGTCGCCGCCGGGCATTGGTTTTGCTCCGCACTTTCGTGCCTCATCCCTGTCCCTATTCCCCATGAAGGCCGGTCGCCCGAAATCCCACGATCAAACGAACTCGCCCTCCGACAAGGGTTCTGCCGCCCAACTCGCGTCCGCCCGGCGCAAGGCGGAGGACGCCAAGAAGGTGGCGCGACTGGCGAAGGATGAGCTCAAGTCCGCGAAAAAAGCGCACAAGCGCGCTCGGAAACTGGCCAAGACCGCCCGCAAGGCGTTCAAGGAACTCAAGGAAAGTCTCGTCGCGAGCGCGCGGCGACGCCGGCCCAAACTGCATCGTCCGGCCCGCGTGCGGCATGAAAAGCCCGCGACCGAGTCCGCGGGGCCGGCCGAGGCCGCTCCGATCGCGGTCGCAGCGGAGATCGCGCTGACACCCACCTCTGCGGCGGAATCGCCGCTCCCGGCGGGCAGCGATCCCGCGGTTTAGGAAGGCGTGACCCGGCCTTTGCGCCGCCCTTCGTCGTTGGGCCATTCCGACGCCGATCGGAAAGACAGTCACCCGGATCGCATTGTAGCCGGGTCCGCAGGGCCCGGTGCATCGCGTTAACGAATCGCCGCGAGCGACCGAGGTCTATCGCCCTCGGCTACAACAATCATCCGGATCGCATGTAGCCGGGTCCGCAGGGCCCGGTGCATCGCGTTAACGAATCGCCGCGAGCAACCGAGGTCTCGCGCCCTCGTCTACAACAATCGTCCGGATCGCCTGTAGCCGGGTCCACAGGGCCCGGTGCATGGCGTTAACGAATCGTCGCGAGCAACCGAGGTCTATCGCCCTCGGCTACAACAATCATCCGGATCGCATGTAGCCGGGTCCGCAGGGCCCGGTGCATCGCGTTAACGAATCGCCGCGAGCGACCGAGGTCTATCGCCCTCGGCTACACCCGACTCGAGATGCACGGCGGGAGATTCCGCCCAGCATTCACGGTCCAAAGTCCCAGGCCTACTACGGCCCGATCGTCTTCAAATATCGTCGCCGCCGCCGGCTCTTTCCCTGCGACCGCCCGCGCTCAGCCGGCGCGCTGTACGGCTTCCGGCGATATCCGGAACGCGAGGGGTCCGAAGCGCACCGCAGTTGGAATTCCTGCAGGCGTCGGAAGATGTCGAGCAGTTGGTCCGGCAGCGGGTAGCGATCCAGGCCGCGACGCTCCAGGGCCAGCAGCAGCTCGTGCACGGTCTCCAGCGTCGAAAGACAGCCGTCCTGCGGCTGCTGCTTGATGATGTACCGGCTGGCGTGGGACGGAGTAAACATCACGCGCGGCAGGCGCTGCAGCGTGGGCGACAGGCGCAGCATCTTCCGCGCGCCACTCCAGGTCGCATCGAGCAGGAAAATGACGAGGCGGCGGCCCGCGATGACCGGCAGCGGCGCATCATCGCGTGACAGATTGAACGCCTCGACGCCCGGGTAAGCGAGCACCGGAAAATTCCGCGGATCGTCGATGAGCTCCCGAACCCCCTCGTGCTCGTCGAAGGCCATCCCCATGAAAAGGTCGCTGTTCGGCAGGCACAGGCGCGTCAGCCGGCCCGTGGCGGCCTTCTCCTGCTTGAACTCCTTCGGATGCATCAGGAACACGAAGCGGGTCGCCGTCTCCATCGCCCGCAGACCCGGGCACCAGCAGAGTTCCTGCGGCCAGAAACAGCGGTAGCACATCGCGCGGCTCACCGGGCCATGGTTTCGTCCGCCTTCGGGTTGGCGAAACAATTCCGTCAGCTTCCCCGCCACGAAGGTTGCCATTGCGCCGCGGCCAGGGAGCGGCGACCATGTCCTTCCGCTTCATGACTCTCGCCCGCTGGCAACGCCTCACGTCTTCCGGTATCGCCCTGCTCGGCCTCCCGTTCCGCCGGCTGGCCGGCTGGCTGCGGCGGCATCCGGGCGTCGGGGATTGGTTCCTCGCCGATGCGCGGTCCCCCGAGGAACGCTATCGCCGTTTCAACGAATGGTGCTTCGCGCGCTTTGACGAGCAGGAACGCATGCTGGCCGACCGCGTGCGGATGGATTTCTACCAGGCCGCGATCGCCCGGCGGGTGCAACCGGGAGACCGCGTGATCGATCTCGGCACGGGCACCGGCATCCTGGCCGCCATGGCCGCCCGACGGGGCGCCGCGCGCGTCTACGCCATCGATCATTCCGACATTCTCCGCCACGCGCGCTCGCTCGCGACCGCCAATGAAGTTCGCCAGGTGGAATTCATCGCGACCCACAGCCGCGAATTTCACCTCGAGGAACGCGTCGACGTCATCGTGCAGGAACAGATGGGGGATTTTCTCTTCGACGAATCGATGATCGCCAACGTGACGGACCTGCGCGACCGCCTGTTGAAGCCCGGCGGCGCAATCGTGCCGGGGTGCTTCGATTTTTTCTGCGAGCCCGTGACGATCAGCGACGAGCGGCGCGTCCCGTTCATCTGGGAACTCGACGTGAAGGGATATTCCTACGCCGTGCTCGCCGGCTCGCGCCCATTGGACCCCTCGTATTACCGACAGTCGTTCTCCGGTGGCGACGCGATCGCGCATTTCCTGGGCGAACCGGAACCGCTCTGCACCTTCGACCTGCACACGGTCTCGGCCGACGATATTCCCTGCGACCTTACCAGCACCCGCGTGGTGCATGAGGGCGGCCGGCTCGACGGATTCGTCGTTTATTTTCGCGCCCGGGTGGACGACGACCTCGTTTTGACCACCGATCCCAAGGCGCCGAATCGCGCCACCCATTGGGGACTACGGGTTCTTCGCGTCGAGCAAGGGGAAGCCCGCACGGGAGCCACCATTCATTTCAATCTGCGGGTCGGTGATTGGTCGGATCCGGACACCTGGCGGTGGGAGCATCGCGTGGCGCCCGCGGCCGTTGAAGCGATTGATGCCCCGTCGGGCGGCCAAAAGGGATAAACTGCCGGCAGACTATTTTTTGCGCCCTTTCGCGGCCAACCCGTTTCGACTGGCCGTACGCAGCGGAACGCACTCGGAAATCCGCCATTCCAGACCGAAAGAAAGGCTGATTGGCGGCTGCGCAAAAAGGCCTTGCCATTCCTCCGCAATAACCCCTTTTAGGCCCTTCGCATGGGCTCGTAGCTCAGTTGGCAGAGCGCCGCAATGGCATTGCGGAGGTCGTCAGTTCGAACCTGATCGGGT
Organism: Candidatus Didemnitutus sp.; assembly: GCA_036499305.1. Classification (GTDB taxonomy): domain Bacteria; phylum Verrucomicrobiota; class Verrucomicrobiia; order Opitutales; family Opitutaceae; genus Didemnitutus. Next base: position 649 of record DASYDZ010000053.1, on the reverse strand, counting down.
CCACCAATTTACGAAAGCGATAGGGAGCGCCTTTCCGCGACCAAAGGCGGCCGAGAGCGGGGTTTGTAAGAATATTGCTCGCGACACTCCACGACAGGCCGCGACGGCAAAAGACCCCCGCCGACGCACGATTTGGGAACAGTTTTGGGTACACCCCGATGACAGGCCATCGCACCTCCGAATTCTAATTCGCGTCGACCAACTTCGCTACGGCTTGTAGAAGCTTCGGAGATGGACTTATCGCTGATGACAATTCCCGCGGCAAGTGCGCTCGTCCTTCAAAAATTGTGCTCCAAGCCGCTAAGCGAGCTCGGGGAGATTCTCGCGGATCGAGTACGCCTTTGGCGATTCTCGAACCAAATTTCGATCCTCAGCAGGGCTAAAGAGATCGCGGATAGTGAAGGGCTGGAGATCAAACCGATGTCGCTTAAAGTGCTACTTCCACTTCTCGATGGTGGTTCTCTGGAGGAAGACCCAAACATTCAGGACCTTTGGGCACGCCTACTCGTGCGCGGCAGCCAAGACGAACACGCGCAACGTGGTGCCTCAATCGCCGCAGAGATGCTCAAAGCGCTGTCACCACTCGATTGCCAAGTCTTTCAGCAAGTTCACAACATGGCTTTCGAACACTGGGAGCCGATACTGCGCG
>DASYDZ010000052.1:0-25844 GCA_036499305.1 Candidatus Didemnitutus sp. | reverse complement strand
GCCAAGGGCAACATTGGCCTCGCCGGTTCCATCGCTTGGCTGGTCTGCCAATCCTGAACCCTGGTCCGCTCCTCCGTCGCCTGCCGGTCCCCCATTCCGTGGCCTGGTCTGTGGTCCATTGTCCGTCGTCCGATTGTCTGCCCGCGAACAGTCTGTCCCTATTTCGGAACGCACGAATCCCGCGCTCAGGAGTCACCTCCGATCGATTGCTTCCATAACATCGTTAAGCGCTTGATTACCAGAAGCCCCTGCAACTTGATCCGTGGCATTGCCAGTGCTAATAAGGAAACGCACCCGCACACTGATGTTTTCCGATTTCAAATTCGCGTTCCGCAGCTTGCGGAAGACGCCGGGCACCTCCCTGGCTTTTGTTCTGATTCTCGCGCTCGGCATCGGCGCCAACACCGCCGTGTTTTCCGTGGTCGAAGCCGTGCTGCTGCGCCCTTTGCCGTACACGAGACCATCGGAGCTGGTCTCGCTCCACTCCGCCGCACCCAACGAGGTCGGCCTGTTCAATCTCGCCGAGTTCTGCGCCTATCGCGACCGCACCCGCACCTTTGACGGTCTGTCCGCCCTCGGACCTTTCAATACGAATCTCATCGATGCCGGGGAGTCGCAGTTGGTCCAGGGAATCAAGGTCTCCCCCAACCTTTTTGATGTTCTCGGCCTGAGGCCGGTCGCCGGCCGGCTGCTCAAGCCGGAGGACGAACCCGGCTCCGCCGCCAAGGTCGTGGTGATAAGCAACGAATTCTGGCAACAGCACTTTGGTGCCCAACCCGATGTCATCGGCCGGCCCGTTCGGCTGAACGGCGAGGTGCGCACCATTGTCGGCGTCCTGCCACCCGAATTCGTCGTTCCGCTGAACGGCTATCATAATGATGTGGTGGTCCCGCTGCAGCCCGACCTCGATTCCACGCGCAACAACCACGCTTCCGTCCACTATATGCGGGTCGTCGGCCGCATCGCGCCCGGCTTCGGCCCGCGCCAGGCGCTGGACGATCTTGCCTCCGTGCTGGCCGGTCTGCGCCGCGATTTTCCGAACTCCTACATGCCCGACGGCCAAAACCAGTTCGTTTCGCTGGCGGTCGAAACCACGGGCGACGTGCGCCCGGTCCTCACGACGCTGCTCGGACTTGTCGCGTCGCTCCTGCTGCTCGCCTGCGCCAACCTCGCCGGTTTGCTCCTGGTCCGGGGCACCGGCCGCCGCCGCGAGCTCGCGATCCGCTCCGCCTTGGGCTGCTCGCGCGGGCAGTTGCTCCGCCTGCTTTTCGCCGAATGCCTCCTCCTCGCGGCCGGCGGCGGCGTGGCCGGCGTCCTGCTCGCGCAATGGGGACTCGACTCGCTCCTGGCCTTCCTGCCGCCCGGCCTGCCCCGCGTCAACGGCGTCCATTTCAACGTCAGCGTGCTCGCCTTCACGATCGCAATTTCGTTTGTCGCGGGGGTTCTGCCGGGCCTCCTGCCGCTGTGGTCGTTTTCCCGCATCGACCTGCGTGATGCCATGCAGACCTCCGGCCGCGGCAACTCCGGAGGGCCCGGTCTCAATCGCTCACGCCACTGGCTCGCCTCGATCCAGATCGCCCTCGCGGTCGCGCTCCTCGCATGCACCGGACTTTTTCTTCGCAGCTTCCGGGCGGTGGGCGCCGAGAGGCCGGGCGCCGATCCCACCCACATCCTCACCGCCCGGCTGAACCAGAATGAAACCGGCTACCCCGATCGGGACGCCCTGATCCATTTTTATGAGAATCTCCGCGACCGGCTCGCCTCCGTGCCAGGGGTGGAAACCGTGGGCGCAACCTCGCTCCTTCCGCTCGCGCAGGGACTTGCCACCACGGAATTCCTGGTGCCCGGCCGGACGCCGCCGCGCGGCTCCGATCTGCCCTCCGCCAACTACCGTCTGGTGACGCCCGGCTTCATCGAGACGATGGGCATGCGCCTCCTCGAGGGCCGGCGGATCATCGAAGCCGACGACTTAAATCATCCGCTCTCCGTGATCATCGGAGAAAACATCGCCAGGAGATATTTCCCCAACCAGTCACCGCTCGGCCAGCGCATCGAGATCAACGACAGCCTCGCCGGCCGCCGGACTTTTCAAATCGTGGGTGTCGTCGCCGACATCAAACAGGGGAAGCTCGACGATGCGCCGAGTTTTGACGTCTACGTTCCGTTTCGTCAGATGGATGGCGTCGCCGTGCCGTGGATACGGCTCCGGACCTATTGGGTGCTGCGCTCGGCCCTGCCCGCGGCCGCGCTCGAATCCGCTTTCCGTCGCGAAGTCCGCGCGATCGATCCGGGAATTCCGGTTTCCGCCGTCCAGACCATGGATGCCGTGGCGGATCACTCGCTCGCCGTCCGGCGATTCACGCTGATCATCGTTGCCGTCCTCACGGGCGCGGCTCTGCTCCTCACGGTCGCCGGCATTTATTCCGTGATGGCGTACGGCGTGGCGCAGCGCAGCCGCGAGATGGGAGTGCGCCTCGCACTCGGCGCCACACCCGGCATCATCCTCCGGCAGGTTCTCGGCGAAGGCTTCATGCTGATGGCCGTCGGCGGGGCGTTCGGATCGCTCCTCGCCTTTGTGCTCTCCCAACTCGTCGCTGCGCAGCTTTACAAGGTAAGTCCCCACGATCCCGCCACGCTCGCCGCCGCGATCGCACTGCTTTTTATCGTCGGATTCGTCGCCTGCTGGATTCCGGCCCGACGGGCCACCCGCGTAAGCCCGTTGATCGCGATGTCGGCGGAATAATCGAGGTTGGCCACCCTTTCCGCCAACCAACATCATTAGCGGGAAAAATGCCTCATTTTGAGGCGTTTTTCCGTCCCATTCGGCGAAAAACGGGAACCGCTTTTTGGACGGGACTGTCCAACGTACTTTGGCGCAGATGGGTGGGATCGGAATCCCCGATTTTTCCGGCTAAAAGGCTCACGGGATTATCGCGAATTGCTTTGACTAGTCGCAGGTTGCAAATCGTTTTGACGGGCCGGGCTCGCATCGATCAGCGCGAAAAAAAGGTCGTGAATCCCGCGTCATCGTCATCCGTGAAACTGATCATCTTGTGCGTCCGAATCAGCCAGAAATTCCGGAAATTTTTCGCAGCGGAGAAAAACAAGCCGGACAAGCCATGAGTTCCGAATTTCCTGCCGAGCGGCGCCGCGAACTGCTCGATGACTTCTACGCGGAATGCGACGAGCTGCTCACCGCGATGCGCGAAGGGCTCACGTCCTGGCAATCCGGCAACGGGGGTTCGCGACCCGATTCCGCAACGCTGGAGGAACTTTTTCGCCATGCCCATACCATGAAAGGCATCTCGGCCATCGCGGGCCTGCGCCTTTCCGAGGAACTCGCCCATGGCATGGAGGACGTGCTGCGCGCCATTTCCAAGCGCCAGCTCGATCCCACGCCCGCGATCGCCGCGGCGCTCGAGGATGGAATTCAGCGTCTCGAGAGCATCATCGCCGCTCATCGCCAGGAACGGACCCTGCCGTCCGCGCAGGACCTGCTCGACACGTATCGCGGATTTCGTCCGGCTGCTCCGGGGATTTCCACGCCGTCTCCGGCCGCTCCCGGTTCTCCTGCTCTTCCCCGGAGCGGAGCCGGAACGATGACGGCAGTGGCGACGTTTGTGCCTTCGAAGGAACTCGATGAGCGCGGGATCAACGTCAGCGCAATCCGCCAGCGCCTCAGCCAACTCGGGCCGATCGTGCAGGCGACGCCGATCATCCTCGGCCCCGGCTCCATCAGGTTCGAGTTCACGGTTGCGATATCGGCGCCGCCGGACGACACCGCGGCGTGGACCGCCGACGGGGTGGTCTGGGAAGTCCGGGGACCAGCGGCCGAGCCGGCTTCGGATGCGGGGACGGGTGACGCGCTTTCCCTTACGCCGTCCCATATCATTCGCGTGGATCTCGCGCGCCTGGACGACCTCATGCGAATCACGGGCGAACTCGTGATCCACCGGTCCCGCCTCGAGGACCTTCTGCGCCAGATCGAGCGTCCGCCCGAAGGTCTCAAGGAAACGAGCGTCGCTCTCGGACGCTCCCTGCGCGAGATGCGCCAGGCGGTCACGCGCGTGCGGATGGTGCCGATCGCCGAAATTTTCACGCGCATGCCCTACGTCGTGCGCGACCTGATGCGGGACTCGCCGAAAAAGGTGCACGTCGTGCTCGATGGCGGCCAGACCGAGATCGACAAGTTCCTGGTCGAGCGGCTGAAGGAGCCGCTGCTCCACCTCGTGCGCAATGCCTTCGCCCATGGCATCGAGAATCCGACCGTTCGCGCCGCCGCCGGCAAACCCGCGGAAGCCACCCTGCGCCTCCACGCTGCCAGCGACGGCGACTCCGTCGTGATCCGCGTGGCCGACGACGGCGCCGGCATCGATGCCGATGCGGTCGCGACCCGTGCGGCTAAACAGGGCGTGCGGCTGCCGCGGGTCCTCGATGCACCCGGCCTGCTCGAACTGCTGTGCACGCGTGGCTTCTCGACCCGGGACGAAGCCGATCTCGCGTCCGGCCGCGGAGTGGGCATGGCCGTGGTCGCGGACTGCGTGCGCGAGCACGGCGGCACGCTCTCGCTGGATACGGCGCTTGGCCGGGGCACGACGTTCACCCTGCGTCTTCCGTTGTCGCTCTCGATCGCCGATGCCATCGTCGTCGCCGTGGGTGCGGAACGGTGCTGCGTGCCGATGGGTTCGGTCAGCGAGATCTTCCAGGTGCCCGCGGATCGCCTCCGCCTGATCAACCGCGAGGAGTTCGTGCCTTATCGCGACGGGCTGCTGCCGTTGCGCCGCCTGCGCGCCCTCTTCCGTCAGGCGCCGGCCGACGCGGGCACCCTCACGATCCTGGTGGTCACCACGGCGCGCGGCTCGGCCGGCCTCGCCGTCGACCGCGTGATCGCCCAGCGCGAAATTGTCGTGCGGCCCCTGTCGGACCCTCTGCTGCGCGTCCCCGGCCTGGCGGGCGCAACCGAACTCGGCGACGGGCGGCCCCTGCTCATCCTGGATCCCGCGCCGCTGACCGAGGGCGCGGTGCGGCCCGCCGGCTTTGTTCCTTCGCTGTCATGAACCCGTCCGACACCTTCATCATTTTCGAACTCGCCGGCGCCGCCTATGCCATCCGGAGCTCGCATGTCCAGCACATCGAGATGCTCGAACACATCACGCCGGTTCCGCAGGCGGCGGCTTCCGTGGACGGGGTGGTCTTCTCCCGCGGACAGGTGATCCCGGCGATCAACCTGCGCGTGCGCTTCGCCCTGCCGCGCGCGGAGCCGACCCTGCGCACGCGTTTGCTGTTCCTTAAAGTCGAGGGCCGGGTGGTCGCGCTGATCGTCGACGCCGCCCGCGAGTTCCAGCGCATTCCCCCGTCTTCCGTCCGCCCGGTTCAGGAAACCCTGGTGGGCGTCGCCGGCAACTATGTCGAGGGCGTGGCCACCTTGAACGGGCGCAATGTTCTCCTGGTCGATGTCGGCCGCGTGCTGACGCTCGAGGAGATCACACCGCCTGCACTCGCCGACACGCCCTCATCCTGATTTCGCACCCCCCGCCGCCATGCCCGCAAAAAAAACTCCGTCCCCCGCTCCCGTTCCATCGCCCCGTTCCAACGGCGCCCATCAGGAAACCCAGTCGCTTGGGTCCGCCTTCGGCCTGATGCGCCGCATGGCGGTCAGCCTCAAGGAAACCGCCTCCCGGGCCCAATCCCTCGCCGGTTCCGGCGACGACACATCGTCGTCGATCAACGAACTGGCCGCCTCCATCGAGCAGATCACCGCCAGCGGCGTCCAGGTCGCCGCCAGCGCCGCCCAGATGAGCGCCGGCATGAGGCAGATTTCCGCGGGCACCCAGTCGATGGCCGGATCCGCCGCCGAGCTGGCCTCCTCCGCCGAGGAGGTCACCACCTCGATGCAGTCGATGACGGGATCGATCCGCCAGGCGACCAAGGACTCCGAAGCGTTGTCCACGACCCTGAACGAGACCGGCGCCTCGATCGAAGAGATGAGCCGCAGCACCCAGGGCATTGCCCGCAACGCCGACGAGCTGACGAGCGCAGCCGAGGAGACTCTTTCGTCCATGAACGAGATGGCGGCGTCGATCGAGGAGGTGGCGGCGATGGGCGAGGGTCTCACGGTTTCGGTCGATGAGACCACGACCTCCGTGGAGGAACTGGCGAAGTCCATCCAATCGGTGGCGCAAAACGGGGAGCGAATCACCGAGGGCGCGTCCAATGCCAGTGCGAGCGCGCTCCAGATGGATCGGTCGAACCGGTCCGTGGCCGACCTGGTCAAGCGCACGCTGGAAGTCACCGCCCGGGTCACGCGCGAGGCCGACGAAGGTGGCCAGGAAATCCGGAAATCGATCGAGGGCATCTCCCGCGTCGCCCGCGCCATGGAATCATCCACCGGCGTGATGCGGGAGCTCAACAAGCAGACCGGCGAGATCGGCACCATCGTCGGGACGATCAACGTCATTGCGGAACGCACCAATTTGCTGTCGCTCAATGCCTCGATCGAGGCCGCGCGCGCCGGCGATGCCGGACGCGGTTTCGCGGTCGTCGCCGAGGAGATCCGCAATCTGGCGGACCGCTGCGCCCGGGCCACTTCCGACATTTCCCAGATCATCCGCAACCTGGAGAACGTGATCCGCGACGCGACGCAGGCCTCCAATGAAGGGGCGCGCGTGGCGGAGGAATCCAACCGCCTTTCGGAAAACGGCTCCGCGGGCCTGGGCAAGATCCTCGCCGGAGTGCGGGAAACCGGCGGCATCGTCGCCGAGATCAACCGCGCGACCGAGGAGCAGCTGACCGCCGGCCGCCATGTGGTGGACTCCATCAATTCCACCACGACGCAGGCGAAACAGATCGCCGCCGCCACCGCCGAGCAGGCGAAGGGCGCAGGCACGATTGTCCAGGCGTCGAGCCAGATGCGCAAGGTCGCGCGCGAGGTTTCGCAGGCCATGGGCGAACACGGACGCGCCGCCCGCGAGGTGGTCAAGGCCGCGCAGGCCACCAGTTCGATCGCCGGCCAGCTGCGGAAGGCCGCCACCGAACAGGCCGCTGGCTCGTCGCAGATCGTCGTCGCCGTCGACTCGATGCGCCGGGGCGGCGCCTCGACCACCCGCACGATCGCGGAGCAGGCCACGGCGATCGAGCAGGTGGCCAAGGAGGCGGCCAGCCTCACCCGCATCGCCCGGAGTGTCACGGAGGTGGCCGCGCAGCAGGCCGCCAGCGCCAGTCAGATCACGGCGGGCACCGACAGCATGAAGCTGCAGGCGGAGCAGACGGCCCGCGCCATGGTCGAGCAAAGCAAGGCCGTGAAGGCGATCAGCTCCTCCGCCAGCAACATCGCCGCACAGATCAAACTCATCAGCGCCGACAATCTCGATCATTCCGCCGCCGCCGAGACCGTCCTCGGCAATCTCGGCGAGCTCGAGCGGAGCCACTCGGGCAACGGCCGTGACGCCCGGGTCGAGCCCGCCCCGGCCGCCGCGGCTCGTCCGCCCGCCACCGGGACCCGCCTTCGCAACCGGAGCACGCGTCGATGAGCGGGATCGGAGATCCAACAGCTCCCACGGTCATCTCGCTTCCGGAACGGGTCCCGCACCTGCTGCGGGACCTGGTGCACGAGCGCGTCGGCATCTACTTTGATAATGACCGCTTCGACCTGATGATCGACAAGCTCGAGCCGCGCGCGCGCGCGCTCGGCTGTTCCTCGTATCTGGATTATTACTACATTCTGAAATACAATGAACATGGCCTGGCCGAATGGCGCCGGCTCATGGATGCGTTCTCGGTCCAGGAAACCTATTTCTGGCGCGAATTCGACCAGGTCCGCCTGCTGATCGATCGGATCGTTCCCCGGTGGTTTGCGGCCACCACCCGGCCGCTGCGCATCTGGAGCGCCGCCTGCGCATCGGGCGAGGAGCCGTTCAGCATCGCCATGGCCCTCCGCGACAGCATCTGGGCCCATCACCCCATCGAAATCATCGCCAGCGATTCCAGTGAGGCCGCCCTTGCCAAGGCCGCCGCGGGCCGCTTTCGCGAACGGTCCTTTCGCTCCCTCCCGCCCGATGTCCGCGAACGTCATTTTCGCCGGGACGGCGACGACTGGGTCCTCGACCCGGCGATTGTCCGCTCGGTGCGCTTCCACTGGGCCAACCTCGTGGACCTCGACGGCTTCGTCGAGACCGCGGCGGTTGACATCATCTTTTGCCGCAACGTGTTCATCTATTTCTCCCCGAACTCGATCCGGCAGGTCGTGGGCGCCTTTGCCAAACGCATCCCCCAGGACGGTTCGCTTTTCATCGGCGCTTCCGAGTCGCTGCTCAAGCTCACGAACCAGTTCGACCTGGAGAATGTCAACGGTGCGTTCGTCTATACGCGCAACCACAACTGATCCGATGCCCGTGCCTATCCGCGTCCTCATCGTCGACGATTCCGCCTTCGCCCGCAAGGTCGTCCGCGAAATCCTGACGGTTCCCCTCTCGATCGAGGTGGTGGGCTCGGCGCGCGATGGCGAGGAGGCGCTGGCGCTGACCGCGGCGCTCAATCCCGACGTCGTCGTTTGCGACCTGCGCATGCCCAAGCTCGACGGCGTCGGCTACGTGCGGCGCCAGATGCAGCTCCGGCCCGTCCCCGTCCTCATCCTGTCGGCCGCGGCGCAGGACGCCGAGGAGGTGGTCGAGGCGCTCAACGCCGGCGCGATCGATATTGTCTCCAAGCCATCGGCCCTCGCCACCGAGGAGCTCCGGGGGATCAGGGAGCAGTTGCTGGCCAAGGTCACCGCCGCCTCGGGCGCTCCGGTGTCGAATCTCCTCGGCGAGAGGGTTGCCACACCGGCGCCAAGCCCTGTCCACGAGTCAAAGTACGGCCTGGTTGTGATCGGCATCTCCACCGGCGGACCGCAGGCGCTGCGCCGCATGTTGCCGGCGTTTCCCGCCAATTTCTCGACGCCGCTCGCCATCGCGCTGCACATGCCGGTCGGCTACACGGCGCTCTATGCGCAAAAGCTCGACGAGATCTGCTCGCTCGAGGTGAAGGAGGCCGAGGATGGCGATTACCTGCAGCCGGGCCGCGCCCTGCTGGCCCCGGCCGGCAAGCACCTGACTTTCCGCACCACCGCCAAGGGCACGGTCGTGGCCCAGCTCAGCCTGCACCCGATCGAGAAGATCCACCGGCCTTCCGTCGACGTCATGTTTCGTTCGGCCGCCGAGGTCTTTGGCGAACGCGTCCTCGCTGTCGTGATGACCGGCATGGGCGACGATGGCCGCGAGGGCTCCGCCTGGGTCAAGGCCCGCGGCGGATCGGTCCTCACCGAATCGGAAAAAAGCTGCGTCATCTACGGCATGCCGCGGACGGTCGTCGAAGCCGGCCTGAGCGATGCCTCCCACCCGCTGGACGAAATGGCCCAGGCGATCAACAAACTCATATGAAGGCAAAGATACTCATCGTCGATGATTCGGCCCTGGCGCGGCGCACGCTCCGCCAAACCCTCGAGAGCCTCGGCTACTCCGTGGATGAAGCCTCCGAGGGCAGCCAGGCGCTCGAACGCTTCTTTCTCCACCCGCCCGACCTCGTCATCCTCGACCTGGTGATGACCGGCATGTACGGCGCCGACGTGCTGGTGAAGATGCGCGAGATGAATCCGAAGGCGCGGGTCATCATCGCCACCGCCGACATCCAGTCCGCCACCGCCGACCAGGTGAAATCCGCCGGCGCGGTCGGATTGATCAACAAGCCGGTCGCCCGGGAAAAGCTCGCGACGGCTCTGCACACCGTCTTTCAAGGGGGTGAATTGTGGAACTGACCCTCGCCAGTCGCGACGCCCTCACCGAGCTGATCAACATCGGCTATGGCCGGGCCGCCGGCGCGCTCTCGGAGCTGACCGGCTACCGGATCATGCTCGAGGTGCCGCAGATTTCCCTCCATGAGATCGCGTCCATCGGACCGATGCTCGAGGACATTCTCGACGGACGCGTCGCCAGCGTGAACCAGGCCTTCACCGGCAGCATGTCCGGCAACGCGCTCCTGCTGCTCGACGAGTCTTCCGCGATCGCGCTGAGCCGTCTCCTCAGCGAGGACCGGTCGGTCGACGCCCGCCTCGACTCGAACGCCCGCGAGATCATCACCGAGGTCGGAAACATCCTCCTCAACGCCTGCCTGGGCGTGTTCGGCAACCTCCTGCGTGTCCCGGTCTCGTTCTCGGTGCCGATGCTGAGCGTCGACACGATCCCGGCAATTCTCGAGTCCGTCGCCCATCGGGCCCGCGAGCCGCTGCAGTTTGGCCTGATGATTCACACCCGCTTTCGCATCAAGACCGGAAATGTCACCGGTTACATGGTCATCGTCCTCGGAATCGCCTCGCTCGACCGCCTCATGCGCGAGCTCGAACAATGGGAACAACGCCAGATGCAATGAGTGAGCGGAAGCCGTCTTCCGTTTCCACGCCGCGCAGCCTGCCCTTCGCCCCGGGCGGATCGGTGGCGCAGGACTGGATGCAGACGCTCGTCCCCCATGGCCTGTTCACGACGGACCGCGACCTGCGGATAACGAGCTGGAACCAATGGCTGGTCGCCCACAGCGGGCTCGACGCCTCCGGGACGGTGGGCCGTCACCTCACGGATGTCTTCCCCGACCTTGAGGCCCGGCGCCTGACCGAACGTTACGCGCGGGCGCTGGCGGGCGAGGTCAGCGTGCTGTCGGTCGCGCTGCACAAGTACCTTCTGCCCTTTCCGTCCACGGTCCCCGAAAGCGGCTACAGCCACATGCTGCAGTCGGCCCGCATCTCGCCGCTGCCCTCGCCGGGCGACGGCACGGTCACCATCATCGAGGATGTCACCCAGCGCGAATACCAGGCCGGCATCCTGAACCGCCAGCAGGAACTCGACCGCCTCCTTTCCGCCGCACTCGCCACTCTGCTGCAGGCCGGCGACCCCGCCGCGGAGCTCAACGGCATTTTCGCGTCGATTCGCGCGGCGCTCAGTCTCGACGTTTTTGCCGGATTCTCGCTCCCCGGTGATGGCTCGGCCCTGCGCCTGAACCAGGCCAGTGGACTGTCGTCCAAACAACGCGAGTTGATCGGGCAACTGCCGGTCGGCCCGTCCGAACGGCGCGCCCTGCTTCGTCCGGCGCCCCCCTCGACCCTCACCGTCGGCGGACTGAGCGAGCTGCTTTCGGAGATGGGCATTCACAGCCGCTTCGTCTTTCCCCTTGTCGTGGGTGAGCGCCTGCACGGCCTGCTCGTCTTCGGCAGTTACCGCCGGCTCTCGCCGACCGTCGCGGACGTCGGCGTCCTTTTTCGCATCGCCCGATACGTCGGCATCGCGATCGACCGCGCCCGGCGTGAGCAGGAGACCCTCGCCGCCTCCCGCGCCAAGGATGACTTCCTCGCCGCCCTGTCGCACGAGCTGCGCACGCCGCTCAATCCCGTCCTGCTCGTGGCGAGCGATGCCATGGCCAACGAGGAATTCCCCGAATCCGCCCGCGAGGCGTTCCGCGTGATCGAAAAGAACGTGGTCCTGGAGGCGCGGCTGATCGACGATCTTCTTGACCTCACCCGCATCGCCCATGGCAAGCTCAGCCTCGATCTGCGCGCGCTCGGCGTCCACTCGGTGCTCCGCGACGCCGTCGGCACCACCCTGACCGACATCCGGGAGCGCGGTCTCACCATCCGGATGCAGCTCAGCGGCACCGAGCCACGCGTCTTCGGGGACCCGGGCCGGCTGCAGCAGGTTTTCTGGAATATCCTCAAGAACGCCGTGAAATTCAGCCCGCCCGGCGGACAGATCGAGGTCACCAGCGCCGTCGATCCCAGCGGCAAGGAAATCGTCGTCTCCGTCACCGACTCCGGCATCGGCATGGACCCCGAGGAAATTTCCCGTGTCTTTTCGGCCTTCGTCCAGGGCGACCACGCGACTCCCGGCGCGCCGCATCGTTTCGGCGGACTCGGGCTGGGCCTCGCCATCACCCGGAAACTGCTCGAGTTGCACTCGGGCGCCATCGAGGCCCGCAGTCCGGGCAAGGGCAAGGGCTCCACGTTTCTGGTCCGCCTGCCGCTCATCACGCCGCTCACTCCCGACCAGGGCGACGTGCCTTCCACCCGCGCCGAGGACGGCCGCATCCCCACCCGCCCGCCGTTCGGCGCGTCACGGCGCATCCTGCTCGTCGAGGACCACGACATCACCCGCACCACGCTCTCCCGGCTGCTCGTCCGGCGCGGCTTCCAGGTCACCTCTGTGCCCACCGCGACCAAGGCGTGCGATGCCGCCCGGCATTCGACCTTCGACCTGGTGCTCTCCGACATCGGTCTGCCCGACAGCGACGGCTTCTCCCTCATGCGCAAACTGCGGGATGAATTTGGCCTCAAGGGAATTGCCCTCACCGGCTACGGCATGGAGGAGGACCTGGCGCGCAGCACCGACGCCGGCTTCTTCGCGCACCTGACGAAGCCCATCAGCGCCAGTGTGCTGGATCGGTCGCTCGAGCAGGCCTTTCAGGATCAAGGCTGACCCCGCGCCGACGCCACGGACGAATGCCGGCGGGCCCTTCCCCTGACCCTCGCACCCGGCCGTCCAACGTGTGACTGCAAATGACGTTGCGGCCGAAACGTCGCGCGCGAAGATCGGGCTCGCATGAAGATTCTCGCTGTCTGCCTGATGATGATGGTCGCAGGGGTGGAGTGGCTTTTCGCCGGGGAAGGCGTCGTCGCGCCGGGAGCAAAACCGGTCCGGATTTCCCGCGCCTTTTCGTTCACGGAGGGACCCTCCGCCGATCGCGCGGGGAATGTCTACTTCACGGACCAGCCCAACGACCGCATTGTGCGTTATGGCGTCGACGGCTCGATCACCGACTGGCTCAAGCCCGCGGGACGTTCCAATGGCACGCGTTTCGATCGCGCGGGAAATCTGCTGACGTGCGCCGACGAAAAAAACGAACTCTGGTCGATCGCGCCCGACCGAAAAATAACCGTCCTGCTGAAGGATTTTGGCGGGCACCTGCTCAATGGTCCGAATGATGTCTGGGTCACGCCGGACGGAAGGATCTATTTCACCGATCCTCTCTATCCGCGCGATTACTGGAAGCGCGATCCCGCCCGGCAGCAGCCCGGAGAGTATGTCTACCTGCTCGACCGGAAGACCGGCGCCGTGCGCGTGGTCGAGCGCGATATCACCAAGCCGAACGGCATCGTCGGCACCCCCGATGGCGGGCACCTGTATGTCGCGGACATCGGGGCGAACAAAACCTATTGTTATCGGATCGCCGCCGATGGGTCGCTGGCGGACCGCAAGCTGTTTTGCTCCCTGGGTTCGGATGGCATGACGCTCGACGAGGAAGGCAATGTGTACCTGACCGGACATGGCGTGACGGTCTTCAATCCCCGCGGCGAGCAAATCGAGCACATCGACATCCCCGAGCCCTGGACCGCGAACCTTGCTTTTTGCGGAGCGGACCGGCGCACTCTGTTCATCGCCGCCAGCAAGTCGATCTACACGGTGGCGATGCGCGTGCGGGGCGCGCAGTGAGAATAACGGCGGGAGGCGGCCGGCATCATGGCAGGCGCGCCGGGACGGGCAGCGCCCGGAAGGTCATCGCTTGCCCAGGAGAAAATCGCGGAGGGCGACGACGTTGTTGTGTTCGGCGTCGCGGGAGCTGAACAGAAGGGTCACAACACCCTTCTCCGCATCCGCCAAAATGGGTCGCCATACCTCCGGATGGGCCTCGAGCTCGGCCCGGTAACGGCGCCGGAATTCGGCCCATCTCGCCGGTTCATGACCAAACCACCGGCGCAGCCGGGAACTCGGGGCGGCGTCCCGCACCCAGCCGTCGAGCGCCGCGGCCGCCTTGCTGACTCCCCGAGGCCACAGTCGTTCCACCAGCAGCCTCCGGCCATCGCGCGGTGACCGCGCGTCGTACACGCGTTTCAGCAGAATGCCTCGGGCCGGTGGTTTTTTCATTTTTGCTGTCCGACCATCGCCCCTCGGGCGCCTTCATCAGGCTTGGCGCTGGATCAGGGCGCGGCGTTGATCAGCTCCATGACGCGTGCGGTCATGGGATCGCAGCGCGTCGCGGGATAGTCGAACAACTCGGTGCCGGCGGCGCTTCGCAGGAGCTGGGCCTTGAGTTCCTCGCGCGCCCGATGCAGGCGCACTTTCACGTTGGCGGACGACAAGCCGAGACAGGCGGCGGTTTCGGCCGTGGAGAGACGCTGGACCTCGCGCAGGACGTACACGACGCGGCGGGCACGCGGCAGCGTCTGGATGGCGTGTTCAAGGACGGCTTTTATTTCGGCGGTTTGCAAGGCGTCAAGGGCGGACGGGGATTCGTCGTCGCGTGCGGAAAGATCGCTCTCCGGTTCAATGCGCAGGTGCTTTTCGTGCCGCAGCGTCATCAGGCATTCATTGATCATGATGCGGGTCAACCAGGTCGCGAAGGCAGCGGAGCCGCGGAAACGGGAAAGGTTCTGGAACGCCTTCAGGTAGGTGTTCTGCATCGCATCCTCGGCCCGGGCGTGATCGCGGAGGTAGGAGATTCCCACGCGATAGAGCACCGGGTTGTAGCGCCGGACAATGATGCGGAACATCTCCTTCTCGCCGTTCACCACCCCTCGCACGGCCGCGAGATCGGTCATCTCGGGCTCGATTGTCGGAAGGGACGCGTTGGCCGCGGGCAGGGACATAATCAATACATTGGATGCGAAACCGCCGGACAGGTTACATGGGCCCGCGCGAAAAGACAATCCGGCCCGACAGCGCGGTTCGGTCAAGGGGTCACCACGCCGTGCTTCCGGAAACGAACGTAACCTCCGGACTCGTGCTGCATCCAACAAGAAGGCAGGTCAATTCCGACCTGCCCCTCCATTCCACCCCCATGCACCCAGCAGCTCATTCAGACGTCGGGTTAACCGCGGAACAGGATACCGTGCGGACAACCCAGCTTACATTGAAATATCTCTTCGGCCTGGTGCCGATCGTCGCCGGCGCGGACAAGTTCACGAACCTGCTGGTTCACTGGGAAAGCTATCTGAATCCGCATCTCGCCTCCGTGATTTCCCCATCTTTGTTCATGCACATCGTCGGCGTGATCGAAATCGTGGCGGGCGTCCTGGTCCTGGTGAAGCCGAGGATCGGCGGCTACGTCGTCATGGTCTGGCTGCTGGCCATCGCACTGCAACTGGTGGCGCAGGGTCAGTATCTCGACGTGGCGGTGCGCGACATCGTGCTCGCCCTCGGCGGCGCGCTGACGCTGGCGCGTCTCACACCGCTGACGGAAGGCCGGTAACCCGTTCCGACCCGCACATTATCGCGAAGATCCGTTCGCGAGTTCGGCGGCTTTGCGCATTTTTCCCCTCGTCCCCGACCTGCCCCGATTCCTCAACCGCGGGACGCCACGGCCGCACCCCGTCGCGGCGCCATCGGCGCGCTCCGGAAACTCCGGAATGCGGTCTGGCCATTGCTCCCGGGGAATCAGCCCGCCATTGATCGGCTCAATGCGGCAAATCGATAATTTCGATTAACGGTCCGGACGTGGGCAGGAGTATCGTCACGGGGATGAAACATACCACCCGGACTCTTCTCGTGCTCGTGGCTGCACTCGTCTGCGATGCGGCCAACCTTTCGGCGCAATCCGGCGCCTCGACCGAATCCGCCGTCACCGCCTCGGGCGAAGCCGGGGAAGCGATCGCCCGATCCACCACGGGCGTGCTGCGCCTCGCCAGCGGCGTGGCCGCGGTGCCGCTGTGGCTCGGCGGAGCCGGTGTCGCCATCAGCGGGGCGGCGAGCACCTCGACGGGTGAATCGCTTGCCGCCACCGGCCGGGCCGCGATCAAGGGCGGCGATCATTGGTGGGATTTTGCGACCGACGATCCCGCGATGCGCCCGGCCATGAACCGCGAAAGGGCGGTGCCGCCGACCCGGAATCCCGTCGTGAAGGCGAAGGACCCGTCGCCCGCCGAGGCGTTCCATGCCCGGAGCTGAACCAGCGCATCGCCGGGAACGCACCGCTGTCGCCGCTCATGTTTTCGCTGCGGAAGGCTCTCCCCTCCCTGATGGCATTCGCCGTTGCGGCCTGGATCGGGACATTGCCGGTCCACGCCGGTGGAAGCGCGGACGACCGGACGGGCGTCGCGAAGTTTGGCGACGCGGCGATCCGCAACTTCGTCCTCAAGGTCAACGACGCGCTCGACCGGCGGCGCGTGGCCGTCGCCATCGTGGCCCGCACCGGCCGGCCGCGCGCGGAATTGCCGCGCGGTGTCCGCTACACGCACGTGGCCTTCACGGTCTTCGAGGCCGTGCGGGATGCGGACGGCTCCGTCTTCCACACCTACACGGTCTACAATCTCTATCAATCGCCGCCGAAGCATGACGACCAGAGCTACCTGAAGCAGGACCTCATGTATGATTTTGTCTCCGGGATCGCCGAGCCGGAAATCGCCGTCTGCATTCCCGGCGCGGCGTTGCAGCGGCGGATTCTCGCCGTGATCCGCTCCCCGGCGTACCGCGGGCTCTGGCATCCGGCATACAACCTTTTTGCCAACCCGTGGATCGACCGGTACGACAATTGCGTGACGCACGCGCTCAAGATCTGCGTGGCTGCGATCTACCAAACCGACGACTCGAGCCGGATCCGGGACGACATCCGCGCATATTTTCAGCCGACGCCGATCCGACTCGGTCCGCTCCGGTCGTTTGGCACCGTGTTCATGAAGGCGGTCCGCCGCGACGACGAGGACTCGTCCGGCTACCAGACCGCGACGTTCGAATCGCTGCAGGCCTTTCTGTCGGGCAACGGCCTGGTCGACGAGTCGTTCGAGATCTCGATGGATGCGCCGGCCGGCGGATGACCGGCGTTTGCCTCAAACCCGTCCTGCGCTGGTCGCACACGATACGCTCCGGAAAATCCGATCCGGCGCGGCTGGGCCTTGATCCCGCGTCGAGCCGCAGGGCTTCAGCACGCGGCTGCGGAAACCGTGCGCGCGATGGTTTCAATAGTAAACGCGTCCAAAAAGTCTCGCGCCGTTCTCGACGTTCGCGAATGCGTTTGCCCGGGGGTCGGATTTTCTCGTCCAGGAAGCATCTTCCCGAAAATAGTCTGCAACCAAATGATCCCGGGCCGGTACTCACGCACGGCTCGATTCCCGCTCCTCACCTCTTCACACTCCATCTCATGATGCACGCCCTGAGGCAACTGGCCAGGAATCCCGCGTTCATCGTCATCGCCCTGGTCACGCTGGCCCTCGGGATCGGCGTCAACACCACGGCGTTCACGGTGCTGAACCGCCTGATGTTGCAATCCCTCCCCTTCCGCGAGCCCTCGTCGCTCGTGCAGGTCTGGTCGATCACGGGCCACAAGGACCGCCTCGGAACCGCACCCGCCGACTATTTCGACGAACAGGAGCAAAACACGGTGTTCGCGGACATGGCGGCCTACCAGCCGTACCAGACGATGAGCTACGCCGAGGCCGGCAAGGCCCCGATCCAGGTTGGCGCGATCTTCATGACGGCCAATTTCTTCTCCGTGCTCGGCGTGTCTCCGCAGCTCGGCCGGCTCCCGACCGACGAGGAGTCGAAAAAAAGCGCGTACGTGTGCCTGATCAGCGACGCGTTCTGGCACCAGCATTTCAACGCCAACCCAGACGTTCTCGGCCGCACGGTGCGCGTCAACAGCCGGCCGAGCACCGTGATCGGCGTGATGCCGCCGTCGCTCGACGATCCCGCGCTCTTCAACAGCCGGCCGGGCTTCTTTTACCTGGATCCGGTGACCCACAGCCGGACGGTGCGCAAGGTCGGCTGGTACACGGTGGTGGCGCGGATGAAACCCGGCGTCAGCCTCGAGCAGGCCCAGGCCGGAATGACGGTCGTGGCCAAACGCCTGGCACAACAGTACCCGGACACCAACGCCGACCGTGAAGCCTTGGTGATTCCGTATCCGACCAATCAGCTCGGCGACGACGGCGCCAAGCTCACCTGGATGACGCTCGCCCTCTCGGGCCTCGTGCTCTTGATCGCCTGCATCAACCTGGCAAATCTTCAGATCGTCCGGACGACGCGGAGGAGCCAGGAACTCGCCATCCGCCTTTCGCTCGGCTGCCCCCGCTGGCGCCTGGTTGGGATGCTCCTTCTCGAAAGCGTCATTCTTTCGGTCGCGGGCGGCGTGCTCGGCATCGCCGTGGCCGCGTGGAGCAATGCCTATGTCGCCCGGTTTTTCGAGATGGACATGCCGTTCAACCTGCGGGTCGTCGCCTTCACTTTCCTGATCTCGCTCGCCACGGCGGTCCTGTTCGGCACCGTTCCCGCCTGGTGGTATTCGCGCGCGGATGTCGGCGCGGCCCTGAAGTCGGGCAGCTGCGGATCGACCTCGGACCGCTCGCGACACTGGCTCCGGCAGGGCCTCGTGGTCGTCGAACTGGCGATGGCCCTCACGCTTCTGGCCGGCGCGGGATTCTTCGTCAGCGGAATCCATCGCCTGACCCATCGCGACCTCGGCTGGGACGCGACCCACGAAATCATCGGCATCATTTCGCTCGATCAGGACCATTACGGCGGCGATAAAAATCGCGCGAAGGTGGTCGCGTTCGGACAGGATGCCCTGACCGCTCTGCGGGCGTTGCCGGGTGTCCAGTCCGCTTCCCTCTCGGGCGACTCTCCGTCCTGGGGCAACCGCATGGATCCCGTCCTGGTCGAAGGCCGGCCGGCGCCCGAAAAGGGACACGAACAACTGGCGGGCTAATTGCACCGTCAGTCCGGGCTGGTTCGAGGTCTTTGGCATGCACCTCATCGAGGGACGGAAGTTCACGGAGGCCGACCGGTTCGATTCGGCCCCGGTCGCGATCGTGGACGAGTCGATGGCCCGCAAGCTCTGGCCGGGGGAATCCGCGCTCGGCAAGCGCGTCGCCCTGGCCTGGGAGGAGCCACGCACGTGGGCGGAGGTCGTGGGCGTCATGCGTGATTTCAAGGGCGGCGCCGAGTTCTACAACTCGGCGATGAACAGCCTCCGCTTCCTGCGCCCGTGGGCCCAGGACCTGGGCAACAATAACATCGCGTTTGCCGTCCGCACCGCCGGCCCGCCCGGCCCGCTCAAGGAATCGGTCCGCAAGGCCATGGGTCTGCTCGCGCCGGACCTGGCACTCAATTACCTCTCGACGATCGACGAGGACACCGCGCCCATCTATTCCTACTTCAATTTTCTCCGCCGCATCCTCCTGCAGATCGCGATGCTGGGACTGCTCCTTTCCGCGATTGGAATCTACGGCGTGGTGGCAAACCTGGCCGCCGAGCGGACCAAGGAAATCGGAATCCGCATGGCCCTCGGCGCGCAGCCGCAGGGCATCCTGTGGCCGTTCGTCCGGAATGGCCTCGTGCTGGCGTGCACCGGGGCAATCGTGGGACTCGTCGGCGCATTTTTTCTCGTTTCCACCCTCGGCCGAATCCTGCCGGCGCTTCCGGGAATGAATCCCTGGGTGGTGGTCGGTGCGGCGGCGGGCCTGATCGCGGTGGCGCTCGCCGCCTGCTGGTTGCCGGCCCGCAAGACGACAAGGATCAGCCCGATGATCGCCCTGCGCAGCGAATAGCACGTCAGCCCGCGCGGCGGGCCGGATCCGGTCCAACCCTGCCGACAGGAGTGCGCTCCAACGTTGCCGATTCTCCAGGTCTGTGCTCCGGGGTTCGGCATCCCGATGAACTTCACTATCGCCAGCGCGGGGGACCCTGAAGGCCGGTCGCAAATGGCGTTTCGGATCGGCCTCGTGCTGGCGCTTTTTTCGGGCGTGCCTTCGGCCGCGCGGGCGGCGGACGACAGCGGCGATATCGTGGCCGTATCCTCGCGCGTGAGTGACGACTACATTCGGAAGAAACTGCCCGACGGTTCCTATCGGCCCGAATCCTATGCCTTCGGGAGTGGCGGCTTTCGCGGCGGAGCATTGAGCGACCGCACGATTGACAATCTCGGATTCACCCAGATCGCGCATACAATCGCCGGGCCTCTCCCTCAAAAACAGTATGTGCCCACGAAGGACCCGGCGGATACGCGTCTCCTGATCATGGTTTATTGGGGGACCACCCGGCCGCCCGAGAAACAGCGCCACAGCGCCGCATTCCAAGCGGTGTTGTCCGCGAAACAGGAATTGGACTTGGCGAAGGCCGGAGGAAACGGGGCGATGATCGCGTCGGCCGGGAATGCCTTTTTCACCGCCATGGGCATCGTCCAGATGGAGGAGGAACGCCGGGAACGCCTTGACGCCGATAATGCCGCGATGCTGGGATACGATTCGTGGTGGGGTGACACGTCGCAGCTGAAGAACACCGTTTTTGACGGACGCCGGAACGACATGATCGAGGAGCTCGAGGAGGACCGGTATTTTGTCGTTTTGATGGCCTACGATTTCCAACTTCTGTGGAAAGAAAAGAAGCACAAGCTGCTGTGGGAGACCCGATTTAGCATTCGCGAGCGACACAATGATTTTGACAAACAACTGGCGGCAATGAGCTCGGCCGCCTCCCGCTACTTTGGGCAGGAAAGCAAGGGCCTGCGGCATAAACCCGCCCCCGAAGGCCAGGTGGAAGCAGGTGAGTTGAAAGTCATCGGATACGATAGCGGGAAGAAGTAGGCGGCACGATCCCCGGGGCTCGGGGCTGCGTTGCGAGCAGGCAGGTCATCGTGGGCTCAAAACCATGCTCGAAATCAGTCGGTCGCCGTTGCGGGCCCCCGGGTCGCCTTAACCTTCCCCAACGGTGAGAGCGGACATCAGCGGAACAATCCCGGGGTGACCGGTCGAATCTTGTTGGACGCAATCCCGACTGGCCGGCACACTTTCGGTCGTCGTCTTCACTCCCATGAAAGTCGCATCAAATCCTCTCGCCTGGCTGCGCGTCCTGTCTCTCGCGTTCCTTCTGCCGAACATCGCCGTCATGGCGCAGAATTCCCCTGCCGGCGAACCGGCCGCCGCGCACGCCGCCGCCGCCAACGAGAATTTGATCGTTTCGACGACGCCGATGAAGATGACGGCGGAAAACGGCGAAGGCGTCCATGGGCAGCTTGTCGTCGCCCGGGAGATCATCAACGCCGATACCTCCGGCGACCTGTTCTACACGATCACCGGCGAGCCCCTGTTTGGTCGCGTTGGACTCGCCGGCGGGGGTGACGACGAGGATTTTTTCAAGAACAAGACGGCGCATCTCGGCTATTTTGCTTATCGGCCGCAGGACGGTTACGTCGGCGAGGATTCCTTCACCTACACGGTGCGGAACGAAACCACCGGCCTCGTCTACCAGAACAAGGTCGTGATCGACGTGAAGCCGCCTCCTCCGGTCGTCCTCGACAAGTTCGTGGTCAGCGCCAAGGGGGAGCTCGCCGCCCGCCCGGTCGAGCTCGCGACCCGTCCCAATCTGTCGGTCACGCAAAAGGTCCCCAGCCATGAGGATTTCATGACGGAGGCGGACCGCTCCAATGTCACCAATGCGAAGGTGGCGTACATCCTGGACGACAAGGCGAAGCCGCAAAACGGGTCGGCCCTCCTCGATCGCACCACCGGCGAGCTCACGTACGAGCCCAATCCTGGGTTCATCGGCAAGGATCAATTCAAGTACTACACGGTCGACGAAAACAACCCCGCCCTCGGCGTGGAAAACGTCGTGCGGGTCACCGTCGAACCGATCCGCGACCTGAAGCATGTCACGGTCGATCGCTCCACGAGCCGCGAGGTCGACCTGGTTTTCGTCATCAACAATTCGCCCTCGATGGCCCCGCATCAGGCGCGCATCGCGGAAAATCTGCGCCGCTTCCGACAGCTTTTCGACGAGCACAAGCTGGACTACCGCATCGGGGTGCTGACAACCGACTTCGTCAACGCGGATTCCGACCAGGCGTCGGGCGGTTACTTCAAGAAGGTCCGCTCGGTGGAACTCGACCACGACGGCAATCCGGTGCTCGACCGCCACCAGCATCCGAAACCGATCATGAAGCGCGTCGCGAGCAACGGCGCACTCGTCACGCTCCCGATGATGGACCAGCCCTGGGTCACGCCGCAGACGCCCGACAGTGTTTTTGCCGAGCTCGTGAAGGTCGGCACCAATGGCGACAGCAATCGCACGGCCTTCACCGCGGTGTACAACTTTGTCGCGGGTTACTACAACAAGACGAACACGCTGCTGCGCCCGGACGCCACCACGATCGTGGTCTTCTTCATGGACGAGGAGGAGACCCGCATGGCTTTGTGGAAGGATCAGCCCAACGGCGCCCCGCCGAAGGCCGAATGGATTGAGGACGGCAAGCTCCCCGACCTGCTCGCCGAGTACAACGCGCGCAACCCGGGGAAGCGCCAGACGCTCGACGGCTACATCAATTACTGGGTCCTGCGCCCGTTCATCATCGTCAAGGGCAACAAGCGCGGAAAGATCGAGATGGATGCGGTGGTGGCGCCCAACAACATCTCGCATCGTCGCGCGGCCGAGCTCACGGGCGGCACGGTGCTGAACATCGAAAGCGATTTCTCGGCTCCGCTGGCCGCGCTCGGCGACCGCATCGCGGACACCGTCGCCGTCGCGCTCGACCCGGTCGGCCCCGGCGCGTCCTTCTACCAGAAGAGCCTGCGCGTCCTGGTCGACGGCCAGGAAGTGGCCGCCGACCCGGAGAACGGCTACGTGTACGACGAGCGCACGCATAGCATCCGTTTCCAGGGCGCCGCCAAGAAGAAGGCCTTCGCCGCCAAGATCGACATCACCTACGAGGAGCACCGGTAGGATTGCCGGCGGTGCGGACGGCAGTCGGAGTCATCCTCGACGGTACGAGCAAAGGCGCGGGTCCGCCCTGACAATCCCTCGAAGCCCGGGCTGGGAACGCGGGCGATTTCAGCCGTATGTTTGGTCACCAGCGCCGAATCGCAGCGCCCGCGCGGGCGGGTGAATCCGATTACAACAGCGACACTTGGTCGGTTCAGCGAAAGCAGAATCCGTCAGATTCATTCGCTTTGGGTCCGACATCCCGGAGCTTGATCCGGATTGGATTGCTGTAGGAGCGGCTTTGTGCCGCGATCGAACTGGAAATCGCGCGGTAAACCCGCTCCTCCAGCTAAAGAGGGACTTGGTTGCATGGGCTGTCGGGATCCAATGCCGCGGAGCGTGCTCCGGGAATCCTTACTTCCGCGGGCCGGACTGATCAAACAATCGGCGTCGCGTTTTGGGCCACCTGAGTTCGGAGAAGACCGGAATCACAGTGATCTGGGACGGCGACGCATCGCTGATTCACGTTTGCCCGCTGCGCGGCGAGCACCCAGCCTCTCCGGATGCCCAAGACGCTCCCCACTGTCACCGAATTCCTTGCCGCTCTGCCCGCCGATCGCCGCGACACGATGAAGACACTGCACAAGGCAATCCGCAAAGCGGTGCCAAAGCTCGCGCCAGCCATGATGTACGGCATGGGGCCGTCGCCCATCATCGGTTACGGGAAGTATCACTACCGGTCGGCCAGCGGTCGCGAGGGCGACTGGTTCCTGATCGGACTCGCCGCAGGGAAAAAGGACTACAGCCTCCACATCTGTGTCGGCGACAAGGGCGGCTACCTCGTCGAGCGGAATGCCGCGAAGCTCGGCCAGGTGAAGACCGGCCGCAGTTGCATCAACTTCAGGAAACTCGCGGACCTGAAGCTCGACGTGGCGATGGGACTCGTGAAACAGGGCGCCAAAGCCGGAGGCATCAACGCCGTGGCGTAAGGTGGCGCAACGCGAAGTCACCGAACGAGGGCCTGGCTTTTCCGCCTTGGTTGGGTTGACCGGTGGTTCGCGTGCCGAGACCAGGGCAACGCGGATCAAGTCGGCGAGATCTTGGAGGATTAACCGAAGCCGGGAAAGGAGGAGGCGACAGCACCCTCTCCGGGCGGGAAACAAAACAGCGACTGGGGCGCGTTATTTTGTCCCGCCCTTTTCCTCCGGTCCGAACGTCCATTGGAATGCCAGATAAGTCTGGTAACCGTGCGGCCCGTGGATCGCCGGACCGGCCGACGCCAGGATGTGATAGTTGTTCGAAAGATCACACACGAAGCCGAAGTTGATCTGAGCGGTCGGAGTGGCATCGACCGCTTGCGCGGTCCGGTAATAGATTTCCATGCCCGGAGCGAACGACTTGGTGAGCTGGTATTGCCCCAGCCAGCCGGCAAACCAGGAATTCCGGTTTCCCGTTCCGGGCGTGATCCAATAGCCGCCCCCGCCGTAGGTGGTGAATTTGCCCCAGCTCTTCTGCATCCATACCGGCAGAAATAACTGGGTGTGGCCCGACCCCAGCCTCTTGTTCTCATCCCCTGTCGGCAATTCCACCAGCGGGAAGATCCCGATCTGGGGAAGAGCGTCCGTCTCCTTCAAAAACCGGTACTTCACTCCCAGTTCGATATCGCCCAGCCCGTGGTTCCGAGGCTCACCTGCTGCCGCATCGAAAGCCTCCGGCACGATCAGGTGGAGCTGCACGTCCGGCACGACGCCGTAGTTTATCTCCAGGTGTGGAAGCGTTCCCGTGAAGTCGTCCGGCGTATGCTGGGTCACCGACGCCAGATAAACTTCCCAGTGCCGGTATTCCACCGGTTCGGGGTCGTCCGTAATGTACGGCGGCCCAGCGTGCGCGACGGCCGCGAGGATGACGGCGCCGCCGGCGCCGAGGAGCAAACGCCGGATCGCGACCGGCAACCGGGAGGGGAAAAGAATGTTTCCGCGCATGGATGGGGTGCGGACCAGAACCCGCTACGAATGGCGGTCGCTCGGGACCTCGGCCGAGAGTTCCCGTAGCCGTGCCTTGACTTCCTTCAGCGCCCGGCGACCCGCCTTCGTCGCCCGGTAGGGCCGGGACGCATGGGCGGCATCCTTTCCGGCCGGCCGGGGCTCCTGTTGCAGCCAGCCCAGCCGCACCATCCGGCGCAACAGGGGATAAAGCGTCCCGGGACTCACCCGGTAGCCGTGCTCCCGCAGCTCTTCCAGCATCCAGTTGCCGATAATCGGACCCTCCGCGGCATGATGGAGGATATGAATCTTCCACAGCGGCCGCAGGATTTCGCGTTCCACGTCTTGGTTTCGCCCATCGGTCATCGTCTACGCTTGTCGTAAGCCTTGAGTCGCTTCTGGCGAGACCTTTATTTGGCCTGACCACATCACCGGGGCCGTCCGGAAATCTTTGTATGAACCGTTCATCTGTGCTGATGCTGCATGTCGGGTTCGCCTCACCAAAATTGTAGCCGTGTGGCCCAAATTGTCAGGCGAATTTCGGGCGGCGGTGCTGGCGATGACAAGGAGCGCCAGCGAGCGACTGCAACAGTCCCACTCACGGCACGCCAATGAATGAAAAGGATTACCCGCTCTGCAGCTCGGTGAGCCTTGGGTGTTGGGGTGTCAGCTCACGCTTCCGCCATGTTTTTCGAGCAAAGCTTTCGCATGTCGCAGGCGCCGCACTTTGGGACCGTAGGTTTAGCTGGCAGGGAGCCGCTTCGCAGGATCGTCGCTGCCTCGCTTACCTGTGTTTTGACACCCTGCACAAAAAGATCGTCGACCGACCGTGTCTTGGGCTTCTGGTCCTCGAGTTCGTAAATTTCAACGTAATCTGCCCGGCGTCCTGTCAACTCGAGGTAACCGAGTGCATAGACGTGAAGCTGAGTTTCAGTGACCGCCTCCTCCTGACAACGCTCCGACGTCTTGAAATCCACAATCTTGACCTCGTTGGTGTCCGTTCGCCGAACGAGATCGATCCGACCGGTACGCGCGACGCTGGCGGTCCAGACGAAGGGAGTCGGTTGAGTGTTCCAGGCGACCAAGAAATCGATGATAGCCCGTTGCAACTCGGGCACGCTGCGAAAGGCAGCGCGTCGTACCGCCTTTTGTTCGAGTTCCGCGAACC